>JAFVEU010000288.1 GCA_017475845.1 Lachnospiraceae bacterium
ATCAACGGGAGTAAGATAATAAACGAAGATCTGGAGTCGAGGATAGAGGCTTATTACGAAAAGTACGGAGCGAAGGAGGTAGAGTGAACTGTCATGGAAAACAATGAACTTGTTTATAAGAGAATGGTGTTTTCGGGAGCCCTGAACATTACATTGGGGATCGTTCTCCTGGTGGTTGGGATAGTGAGCGGGATCATGCTCTTAATATCCGGCGGCAGGCTCTTAAGGGGCAAGTCGAGACTGATGATCTGATACTGCTGTCTGTTCATGACCCTGCGGGGATCTTTACGGATACTGCGCATTTGACCGATTATTAACACAACATGCTTTTCAGGAAATATCTATTTACCAGTAAAAAAACTTCTTACAAAGGGATAGCCTCCTTTATTGCGGGACTCATTTCCTTTTGTTCATTTCTTATTGTCATCACTGTGGTGCTGAAGGCCGGAGGAAATGCGGACGAACGGCTGGGAGCAGCCGGTTTCGTATCCCTTCTTTTCAGTATCGCCGGAGTCATTATCGGGATAGTGAGCCTTCTGGAAAAGGAAACCTTCCGTTTCTTTCCCAGGGCGGGCACCGTCCTTTCTCTTTTTGCGTCATTCCTATGGGGAGGTGTAATGTATGTCGGATTCACAGGAATACTATGAAGAAAACTTTGATATTGAGGATCTGGGATTAAGGCACAGCCTTGCCATGGGAAGGATCGCCGAGATCCCGGAGGAGGTCGGTCTCTTATGTGAAGAGGACCGGGAATACTTTAAGTTCATGGCGGAGTTTTACCTGGATCCCTCCTATGAACCTACCTTTCCCGGAAAATATGAGCTGAGCTTTTTCAATCCCTCCTATGCCGTAAAGAAGCTTGGGAAGGATGCCGGACAGGTCCTGTCCTTCCTTGCCTACGAGAGCCTTAACATCATCCCCTTCAGGGCTGAAAAGATGCTCTTTGACGAGGTGATACTTCTCGAGCTCTTCCTTGAGATCTACGGCCTCTATACCGGAGAGGAAGAGGGAGTAAGGCCGGAAGCGGGCTATATTAAGGACGCTGTGAGAAGCTATGTCTATGACTATATGGGACACTCGGTGGCTCTCCGTATAAGAGAGCAGATAGACCCTTCCTTCTCCTTTGCAAGGGATATCATCACGGAGTCGGATCTTACGGATATCTCATATCTCGATAGATTCGGGGAGTACATTGATGATGACACCAGGGAGATCTCAGCCTTCCTTGCAACCCTTCCCGAAAGCAGGATCCGGCTTATGGCGGATACCTTTACCGAGGGCTTCAGACTGGGCTTTATCGCTACCGGCAAGGATATTTCCAAAAAGTCCGTGGTATGCATCCGGTACGACCTGGGCTTTGAAAGAGTCATAAAGGCTGCAATCGAAAACTTCCAGAGGATGGGGTTAAAGTCGACCCTGATGCGGCGGGCTCTCTATGCGGCAAACAGGAATTCCTACATGAGGGTAGGCTATTCCGGAGCCATAAGCAACCGCCAGATGGAATATGACCACAGGGATGACAGGGCCATTTTCGTGGACAAGGCCTTCTCCGAAAGGAAGCTTCAGATCATAGG
>JAFVEU010000289.1 GCA_017475845.1 Lachnospiraceae bacterium
CTGAGGTCCGGTCTTCCGTTCCGGCCGGAAGTTCTTATTATACCCCCAGACAAGGGCAGGCACCGGGGTCAGAAGCAGCCAGAGGATCACCCATTTCCTGGATCTGTTATAAAGCCTGTAGAGAGAAAGGAAGATCCTTACTCCGTAGAACAGGGCCGAAAGCTGTAAGGCCAGGGTCAGGGAGGCAAAGACGATCCACAGGTTAGTCCCTTCCTGGTAATACACATAGATGAGATTGGATACAAAGGCACAGGCGGAAAGGATGAAATAGGTCCTGCCTTCTTCCTCATGCTCCACAGTGACCGCCAGCTGGTAGTCCCTGAAGCCCGGAACAAATCCGTACCAGCCCTTTCTCCCGCTCTTCCTGAACAATCCGAAATAACCTATGCTCACCAGAATGTAGTAGATAAGATTAGCTGTAAGATTAATGATATCCGTATTCATTACTTATCTCCCTGAGAGTTTAACAGGATCAAAACCGCGGATCACTCCGCATGCTGCTTTATCATATCCATTGATTATACGTCAGGCCTGCAGCCATATCAAGCATTACGGCCCGGTGATCCCCTGCTTAAAATCCCTGGCGCTTATCATACCCAGTTTTTCAACGTAGGAAGGGGCCTTCCTGCCTGCTATCCCAAGGGACGAGATATCCGAAACCCTGACGTAAAGATCCCTGCTCTCCTGCTCCTTTGCCGAGAACTTCTGCTCTTTAAGGATCTCCCCGGCATTTTCTTCCGAAAAGGAAGCCAGACTTATCTCCGATTCCTCATCAAAGTCCCTCTCTTCCCTGTACTCCCGGATAAGGGCTCCCAGAGCATCCTCCTCATCCTTAAGGCCTATCCCGCGGAATGTCTTCCTGCCGATGTTTTCCGCCATATCAGCACCCCGGATATATTTGAAAGAAGATGGCCTGCAGCCCCGTTTTCAAATGCTATAAGATCCACCTTTATTTCCACCTCTTAAAAACAGGCAAGCCAATGAGAAAGAATTTTCCCATTGGCTCCCTTATCACATATGATCATCATTGAAATACTGCTACAGTAACCCGCCGCCATCCAGCGCCTTGTTTAAGAGGGCCATCAGATCGTCTTCACCCATCTCCTCGGGTTCCTGCTCTTCCTTAGGGATCTCCTTATATTCTTTATAGGTCTGATATACCTCGATCCTGCTGGAATCTATCTCAGGCATGGCAATGAAGATGCCGCCGTATACATTTCCGTCTTCTCTGCGCTCAACCCGGATGATATTGATGAATGCATCAAGGACATCCCCGGTCCAGAGCTTGATCTCCGCCTTGTAGATGGAGCCGTTCACCAGCTCCTGATCACAGAAAAAACCGACCCCGGATTTGGAGATATCCAGGAGATCCACCGAGATCTTTGTTCCCGCATCATTGCTTAAGCTTGTCATCTCAAGCTTTGCATTCAGCGGATATCTCTTATGCTTTCTTCTGTCCAGATTAACGTCGCTCATAGTACCTCATACTGCTCATTTTCCCCAATACAGAATACCATTGTTTATTGTTTTCCGTCAATTACGGCAAAGCATCCGTCGTCGTTATGGCCTGACTGACGGAAGGAAAGCTCCTTGTATCTTCTGTTTTTAAGGATCTCGTTCGCCCGGAGGCCGTTAAGCGTCGTACATTTCACCTTTCCGGAAAGCACTGCATTCAGGTTTTCTTCCACTGAGGGGAAAAACAGGATCTCTGCGTCCGTTTAAGGTAGTATTCGTAGGCGTAGCCGCTCTTAACCTCACCTTCCCCCTCCGTCTTTTTCAGCTGAAATCCATATCTACCGCTATCTGCAGCGTATAGTCCGGGTATGCCTGCAGTACTTTTTCATAAACCTCTTTTTGTACCTGCCTGCGCTCCCCGGCATCAAAGCTTACTACTATGTCAAAACGTATCTTCTTCTCTTCCTTATCCAGATGGAAGCCGTGCATCTGCAGGACATAAGGGTTTGACTTGACGATCTTCAGCACGTTCTTTCTGACTTCCACCACATCGGCATCCTTCGTATTGACGGAATACACTCCTATTGCGGTCAGTATCACATCATGTTTCTGATAAACACTATCCGTGACCCTTCTTATAAGTGTATCAAGTTCGTCGGCAGACAGGGTATCCGGAACTTCAATGTGGAGAGAACCGTTATAGGAATCAGGCCCGTAATCATGCAATACCAGATCATAGGCTCCGCTGATCTCGGGATAGGAATTGACAGTTTCCTTTATGTCACGGGCAAGCTGCTGATCGGCGCGCTTCCCCAATATATGGGATATTGTTTCACGGAGCATTTCGAACCCCGACTTGATGATCACCAGAGCGATCACTGCGCCAAGCCAGGCTTCCAGTGAAATATGAAGTGTGAGATACAGGGCAGCAGCCACAAGAGTAGATGCCGAGATAACGGAATCCAGTGTGGCATCCTCACCGGAATTGACAAGTGAATCCGAATTGACCTTTTTTCCCACGCTTTTTACATACCGTCCCAGAAGGATCTTTACCGCCACCGCTACAGCCACAATGATCAGCGAGGCTGCGCTGTAATCAGGAGTTCCGGGGCTTATGATCTTTTTCACGGATTCCACAAAGGCAGTGATGCCGGCATAAAGCACCAGAAATGAGATCATCATGGCGCTCAGGTATTCTATCCTTCCGTACCCGAAGGGATGCTTCCTGTCCGGCTCCTTCCCCGCAAGCTTTGTTCCCACGATAGTAATGACCGAGCTTGCTGCGTCAGACAGGTTATTGACCGCATCCATCACGATGGCTATGGAATTTGATGTCAGACCGACGAAAGCCTTAAAAGCGGCCAGAAAGACATTGGCGATTATCCCGATGATGCTGGTCCGGACGATCACGGCGTCACGGCTCTTTTTCATCCCGGGATCTTCATTCTTCAGGATATTATCATCTTTACTCATAGTGATCCTTTTCTTAAATCCTCCGTTTTTTTCTTTTATTGTGATTATAACTCAAAAGAACCCAATTTTATATATTTATATGTTATAATGGTCTGACAATGCCGTGGGCAAAACCGTAAATCCGGTTCTTACCTCCGGATCATACTATAGGGAAGTACTGAATATTATAAAGGAGAATGTGTTATGGGCAAAAAAAATGTTTTGCGCAAGGGTGAAACTCGCGGTAGTATCAGCAGCCAGCTTCTGGCGATCCTGATCCCGATGATCGCGCTGTTTATCATCATCGTGGCGGCAATAATCTTCACCAACTCAAGGCGTGTTATCATCGAAGAAAGCACCCTCGGCCTCAAAAACGAATCCCTCAGTAATGCAAATGATATCGGAGCATCCATGAAGAATATCAAAGGCTACTATGACGGTCTTGCCGGTACTCTTGAAAACTTCGATTATGCGGATAACGACGCCCTCAAAGCAGCCATGCAGGACGGAATGAACATGTACAAGGGCATGGTAAATGACGTTTACCTGGCTTTTCCGGATAAAACCTTTATAGACGGCGGCGACTGGGTTCCCGATGCGGATTACGATCACGGAAGAAGTTACCGCTACCGTTGAAAGCGGAGCCGCCAGTGCAAAGAACGTTGCCGATGAAAGTCGGGATGTTGACAACAGTGCGGTTAACGTAGCAGAGTCAGCATCACGTATCGAAGAATTTGTGGATGCATTCAGGATCTGAATGATTTACGGACAAAAAAGATCCCTCCGGCTTAGCGCTGCCGGAGGGATTTCTTTATACCCCTTAAGTACTTAACATCCCCGTTTGATCTCTTTATACCTGTTAACGGCCTCAACCCGCCCTTTTCAATCCTTAAATGAAAGGCTGAACTTTTTATTTAAGTATTCGTACCTCACCTTCACCGGCCCCTTCTTTCCTCTGTCCAGAAGAAGAGCGTTGCCGCTCAGTGTTGCAGCTCCTTCCCTGTCCTTCACGATCTGTAAGGCACCGCTGTCTATGCTCGTTCCGAAGAGATCGGAAATAGTGAGTAAAAGGGTTCCCTCACTGTTTTTTGATAAGAGCTCCTTCACTTCCCCTTTCCGGGCCTTCGGCTTTTCAACATTAAATTCTACGGCATATTTTTTCCCGTCAGCTGTATTAAAGGTTACGGTACCTGAAGATCTCATGGTAAGGACAGCCGTTCCCGTGTTCTTATCATACCTGACCTTTGCGGTTGTTTTATCGCATTCCGCCGAATCGATCTTTTCCCTGGTGGTGATCCTTGATCCCTTTATACAGGTGACGGAGAGCTTTTCCGCACCGGATCCTTCCACATCCGCAAAGCATATGAAGAGATTCTTTATATTCCCCAGGAAGGTGTCCAGAGGAAGGGTATCAGAGGAAGATGAATAGCTCTGACCGCTGATAAGCGGAACCTTCTTTATCTCATTTTCCGACGGGGTCTTCTCCTCATCCTCTGTCTCCTTTTCTTCAGGCTCCTTCTTTGCCATATTTTCCGAAACATAAGCAAAGTTTTCCTCTGAAATTGGAAGCACTGCGGAATGCAGATTTGAGAGCCAGGTCGATCCGTTCCATCTCTTTACCGAAAGGGGATTTAAGATAATGGAATACATACTCCGGACATCTGTCTCTCCCTCGCTGTCGGAAAGGCTTCCCGTATCCGATATCACATATCCCATATTTTCAACGGTTCCGGTGTATATCATGGTATGACCGGTAAAGTAGAGACAGGTTCCGGCAGGCATACGGCTTATGGCGTAAAGCTTATCCTCATCACTCATATCCTTTAGGCTGATAAGCCTTTCCGGCGTCAGCTGCCAGTTGGTATTCCTGGGAAGGGACAGACCGAAGCATTTATATACATTTCTTGTAAAAAGGGAGCAGTCCATGGAATCAAGCATTCCGCCCCATCCGTAGCGGTCTCCCAGATTATTGAAGGCGACACGGAGGATCTCCGACTGGGTCATTGTCAGGAACCCCGTACTCACCTCATAATGCTGGGAAATAAGGGCGATGCTTTTAACATACCTTCCGGACTCATCTCTTGTGGGCAGATATACCACGTAATTGTTCCAGGGGCCCCTTTCACCCACGGAGCGCGGGATCTCTGCTTCCGGCACCGTTTTTAATATGGTGGCAAAGGTGAGCTTCACTTCAGAAAGCTGCGGATCATAATACGAGGGCTCAAGGGTTATACAGTTCTCGGTAACAACCAGGATATCCCTGTCTCCCGGCTCTGTCTTCCATGCATCAAGCCACTCCTCCTTAGAAGCGCAGACAGCCAGATCCTTAGAATCCACCCAGCCCGTGCAGACATCCGAGTATCCCCAGTAGAAGGTATTTCCGCTGACAGTAGCCTTCTGCCTTATGACAAAGGGTTCATTCACGTTCAATGCGGAGGAAACGTTCTCATTATCCGTATCCTTTGCGGAATAACCGATATAATCGGAGGTGGGTACCGAAAGCAGGTCAGTCCTTTTAACCACCAAAGCGTACTGATTTTCACTTACTCCGGTGTATCCCGTATCCTCTATGGCTTTTCCGACTGCCCTGTAATAGGCCTGGTGATCGGGAATACGCTCTCCGTTGGCATAGATTTCCTTTTTATTCGGAACCTCCGGGTTCTTAAGCATATTGCGAAGTTTATCCGCATTGTAGCTCCCTGGAAGTCCGGCCAGATCGTACATGTTCCCGGTCTCCCCCTCAAGCATTATCCTGTTAAGCTCCCGTATCCCGTTTTCGGAAATAAGGACCTTGTCTATCCCGATCCCCGAGCCTTCATTCCTGTCCCGCCAGTAGCCGTATTCACACATTTCCTCCGTAACTCCCGAGGGGGTCTCTACAGTGGAGATCCGGTAATTTCCCTTTTCCTCTGCCACCTCCGTTTTTTCAACGCTCCTGTATATCACCGTCTCGGCCCCGTATGCCCTGAAGGCAAAAAGAAGCAGAAGAAACGTAAGAAGCAGCACAGTAAACAGATGTTTTCTTTTCACAAAAGTCATATCTTTAATATCCTCCATAATATCCCCTTTGTTACCCCTTAAGCCGTGATCCGGCTACTCCTCCGGGGGCGCGTCCTTTTCCACATATCCCACCTCATATTTTCCGTCCTTATAATTCAGGTTAAAGCCGAGGCTCAGGCCATGTCTCGGTAACGGTGCCAGATAGCATCTTACCACAGGGCTGTTTCCCTCCATGATCTCCGCCCTGTAAACGCATCTCATTTCGGATGTGGCTTCGTCGGTCCACCAGTAAGAAACATAGTCTTCATCGACTTCTTCTTCCATGGACACCCCTGCTTCCTTTATTGTGAAACGGATCTTCCCCTTTTCAGGCTTGTCAAAATCAATATCAAATCCCTTTGCTCCCTTTTCACCTTTTGCAAGGGGAAGTTCAACTTCTTTATAATCCCCGCTGCTGTCATTCTTATCAAAAAGGAACATTTCTCCATAGGAATAGGGATCCGTACCGGTGTCATAGGAAAAGGTCACAAGGATCTCCTTTTCCCCGTCTCCGTCCGTATCTCCTCCCTGCACATGGGGAAAGCCCGTGTCCCAGACCTCCGGGCAGATGAGGCTGTCGCCGTTGCCGAATTCCACCGTATAGACCGCAGTCTGCTCATCCTCGTTATATTTGCGGCTTACCCGGTCATTTTTCCCGTCGCCGTCATAATCACGATTCTTAAATTCCTTCTGCCAGGTGTACCCCCTGCACTCATCAACGTATCCCTCATATTCCCAGAGCAGGAAGGGCGAGCTTTCCTGATCCTCTTCTGCCTCGGTTGGAGCCACGGCATCCCCTTTCTCTTCAGCACCGCCTGAAGCTCCGGCAGTCCCTATCTCTTCAGCTCCGGTTGAAGCTCCGGCAGCTTCGGGCTCCTTATCTGCAGTCATCTCTGTCGCTGTCTCTTCTATGGCTGCTTCGGCTTCAGGCTCTTCCTCTTCGGCTTCCTCTGCCTCCGTCCCATTAATGGCTGCTTCGGCTTCAGGCTCTTTCTCTTCAACTTCCTCCGTAACCGTTTCTTCCGTAACTGATCCGCCTGCGCCGGAAGAACCGTTTTCCTTCCTTATCCCGCCGCAACCGGCAAAAGTCACTGCCAGAAGCATCACTGCAATAAAAAGCGATATTCTCTTCTTCATCATATCCATCATCCTTTCCATCTGCTGATTATATCACTTTTGACAGGTTTTGTTCTGCTTTCCTCCCCTCTTTCCGGATTTTACATTTGAGGGATTATGTATTTCACTATTCCCCTACAGGTGATAAAATAAGCCGCAGCGGCAACAGTTGACGGAGAGAAAAGACGGAGATAAGTATTATGGGAATTATTAGAAAGATCGCTTTATTTACGCAGTTTTTGGCAATATGCGGGGCAGCAACAGTGCTTGCGGGCTTCGCTGCGGAGAGGGTTTATGCAGGGAATTATAATGTTGAAGACGACGATGTATATATTAATTGCACATCAGACGGACAGAAAGTATATGGCGTAGTTGATCTTACTCCGGTGGTCATAAGCGGTAATTCTATAGAACACAACGTAACGATAAATGTGGAGGATCCAAACTGTACCGCATATGTTAAGCTTTCAGGAGTAGATATTGATGTATCTTCATCCGGTGGGGCGGCGATCATGATAAGCGGAGAAGGAAATGCGATAATAGAGCTTGACGGGGTAAACGAATTAAAGTCAGGCTATGACCATGCCGGGATCGAAAAGAACAGCAGCGGTACTCTCGAAATAGGCGGCACCGGAACTTTAAATGTTACCGGTGGAACTAACGGAGCCGGGATCGGCGGCGGAAAAACAGCATCAGGAAACAACATTAAAATCACGGGAGGAACTGTTAATGTAACCGGTGGAACTAACGGAGCCGGGATCGGCGGCGGATTTCACGACCCCGAGATCGGCGGATCTTGCGGTGCAGGAAACAACATTAAAATCACGGGAGGAAAAGTTACTGTAATCGGTGGAACTGACGGAGCCGGGATCGGCGGCGGACGTAACGGAGCAGGTTCCGACATAGAAATCACCGGAGGAACAGTTAGCGCTAACTGCTATGATGGAGGAGCCGGGATTGGCGGCGGATCTTGCGGTGCAGGTTACAACATAAAAATCACCGGGGGAACAGTTATCGTAAGCGGTGGAGCAGGCGGAGCCGGGATTGGCGGCGGATATTCCGGAGAAGGTTACAACATAGAAATCACCGGAGGAACAGTTACCGCAACCGGCAATAATGAAGGAGCCGGGATCGGCGGCGGATCTTCCAAAAAAGGTTATAACATAAAAATCACCGGAGGAACAGTTACCGCTACCGGCGGAGGTTACGGAGCCGGGATCGGCGGCGGAGGAAAAGGCTATCCAGATATCGGCGGAGAAGGTTACAACATAGAAATCTCAGGAGGAACAGTAACTGCAACCGGTGGATTAATGGGAGCCGGGATCGGCGGCGGGAGACTTGAAGCAGGCTCCAACATAGAAATCTCAGGAGGAACAGTAACCGCAACCGGCGGATTAATGGGGGCCGGGATCGGCGGCGGAGGAGGCAGCACAGGTTCTGATATCAGGATAAGCAATGATGCCAACGTAATGGTCGCAGGTGGCGAGCCGCAAGATTATGGAGCCGGTGCTGCCATTGGATACGGAGGTCAGCAAGGTCCTGATTCCGTTCCTGTTTCCGGAAATGAGGTCGAACCCGATATATCCGGGCTATATGACACCGGGTGTATTATATATTATGCTGCCGGAACCGATGTGACAGCCATTAAAAACGGAACAGTTCCTCCCTCGGGCACCATAGAGGGAAGTATAATAGTTAATAAGACCATCACCTTCGATCCCAACGGCGGAATATGCGAAGTTGAATCTAAACAAACCGTAAGCTCAAACGACCTACATGTATTGGAATCCCTTCCTGGTGCAACAAGGGAGAATTATTCCTTTGACGGATGGTACACAGCCAAAGACGGCGGGGATATGATCACCACAGCTTTTGATTTTAATAGAAATATGACCGTATATGCCCATTGGACGTTTATCACGCCGGTAATAACCTTTGATGCTAACGGGGGAAAGGTATCTCCCGCATCTGCTGCCACAGGAATGGACGGGAAGCTTGCATCACTTCCCACTCCGGTTTTGGAAGGATCTTCCTTCACCGGCTGGTTCACGGAGAAAGATGGCGGGACCCAGGTGACAACATCAACTGTTTTTTCATCTAATGCTACGATATATGCCCATTGGAAGAAAAATGAGCCTGCACCCACCCCGGATCCTGAGCCCGAACCGGATCCTGAGCCTGAGCCGGTGCCTGAGCCTGAGCCCGAACCGTCACCTTCACCCTCACCGGTTCACGATCCGACAATGGATAATCTTCCTTCAGAGGTTTCTGCTGAAACAAGGGGTGATTACCGGATAACCTATGCCCATAAGATATCATTCCCCGGAAAGAGCAAGGTCACAGCTCAGAATTTCGGAGATACACTCACCGTATCCCTGGGAAGTGCTGTATATAAAGTCACTAAGATCAAGATAAACAAGAACAAGAAACTGATCCAGGTGACCGGGCTTCAGGACGCGGATAAGAATATCGTGAAGGAAGTTAAGAAAGCCACAAAGGGCGC
>JAFVEU010000028.1 GCA_017475845.1 Lachnospiraceae bacterium
CCGGAAGACTGGTGGAAGCTTATTGACGATACATCCTTTTCGAGAGAAGTGATTGAGATATCGTATAGTGCGGGATGATGCATAGATCAGTAAGGATTCCAGTCTTCCTGTTCCGGCAGAAAGTTCTCCGTTAAAACTGCATAAAACCGTGTGTTTTCGGCACATGACACTTTATCTATGGGTATGCCGCTCTTTCTGAAGAAGGCAACCTGCGACAGCGGTCTCGATTCGTCACTGCTATCCGTATTTGATCCTGATGAGACCAACCTTATACTTGATCTGGCGGCATATCTGCTTACATAGGAGACGGATGCCTTTCAGCATTATCCATCATATGGATGCGATCATAAGCAGGTATGTCTGATCCGTCTATGAGAGACTGTCAGCAAACCGCAAGCTGCTTCAGGGATCTGCCCTTCCTGCACATCTCCTGATACACCTTTGTACACCTCTTAAATCTGTCAGAGGTTTTCTCCGCTTTTTCGGGCTTTGAAAACGCCTTCCAGCATCCGCAGTATTTAACGCCCTCACAGGGATGCTCCATAAAGCATGCAACATCCGACGGGGGATATCCCAGAAACAGACCTATCTCATGGGGGAAATCCGAATTTTCGTTAAGGCGTCCGATCAGCTGGACTATACAGCGCTCCGGATCATCGCAGGCATACCCTCTCTTATTAAGGATCTTCAGCGCTTCAGGATCTCTCAGATCCTTTTTCAGATGCTTGGGACGGTATAAATATATCAATGTATATTCATCGGTCCTTTTTAAGGGTATCACGCGGATCCCCTTATTCCCAAGTTCATGGTTCAGCTGCCTGACCTCGCTGTAGATATCGGTATCTTCAGTTGTTCGTATCGAAAAAAGATTTCCTGTTTTAATGCCTGCAAGGGTAGGAGAACAATTATCAATGATCAGTTCTTCTGACATATATACCTCCGATGAGTCATCCGGCGAGCGTCCCAGCCCGCCGCGGATACGCATCTCTGCGCCGGTGCCGTTACCACTTAAATACGGCCAGTCTGTTGTTTATGTTTTTCCCGATGATGGCAAAAAGCTTTCCCCTTATCGAGTATTTCTTCATCTCCTCGTTGTAGCTCCTCTCGGAAACAAACTTAAGACGGGGTTCCAGTTCCAGATATTCCCTTCCGGACGTTGTTCCCCATCCTATGGTCGCATTTGTATTCTTTATGGCATCGTGTTTGCTTCCGTGCTTTTCAAGGAAGGGGGAATGGAGCTCTGCCAGCAGATATCCGTGGGGAAAACTGTCGCAGAGCATTTTAAGACAAGTCCTGACCTGTTCTTTCGAGAAATATTCCAGCACACCCTCCATGACGATCAGCGTCATATCCCTTTTGGGAAGGTTCTCCGTCCATTCGCTTTCCAGCGCACTGCCATCCAGCATGGTGCACCGTTCCCTGTCCTCATAAACCTTTCGCCTCACTGCTATCTGATCGGGCAGATCCACGTCAAACCATGTGATCCTACCGTTATCAACCTGTGCAAACTTGTCGTCAAAGCCGCATCCGAGATTGATACACAGGGCATCCGGATACATTCCGATAAGTCTTTTCAGTTCTTCACGAAACATTATCGTCCGTGCCACGACCCCTTCATGAGACAAAAAAGGATCAAATTTGCTCACATCCACACCCAGGGTATCTATTATCTCTTTTGCTTTCAGATCTTTGATCCGGGCATTGGGCCTGGCCGTTTCACTGGCCTTGATCGCAAGAGGGATCAGGGCCGTTTCCTGAACATCACCGAATTGTAAATCCATCTGTTTCTCCTTCCGTGCATCAAACATCTTCCGGTTAGACTCTGCTAACCAGTAGACATTATAATTAGCATTCGCTAACCTGTCAAGGGGGTGTACCTCCTGTATCAGTAACCCTTATAATGAAAAAGCAGATTCCACATCAGGCAGAATCTGCTTTTTTATAATGTTTTTAATATCTTTCCCTGAGCGTAAAGAAGAATTTCTTCTTGATAGGAGTATCTATGACTCTTACCGGCTTCAGCTGGTTGGGAGAGGTTCCCTTCCTTATCATCAGATCACGGTAAGCCTGATAGGTCTCATTCTGCAGGAAGATAAGTTCCATGGGAGAGAGCACCCCGGTCCTTATCTTGTCGCCGTAGGAGGGATTGGCCTGCATCATCTTGGCTTCTATAACATCCCTGTATCCGGCTATCTTTTCTTCAGGCACCTTCGTATCGGGCTCCATCAGGAAGACGTAATGCCCCGGCTCCGAATCCGTATCGGCATACACACTGTAATCATTGATCACAAGCTTCGTATCCTTCATAAACTGCTCTATGGACCAGCGCACCGATTCCTCGTTTGTCTTCTCGCCCTGTATGGAGAGCATCTGACTCTTTCTGTATATGAACTGAAGCATGGGAGCCTCATTGTAGAAACCGGTAACCCTTATCACATCCTTGATCCTGTATCTGTAGAAGCCTGACAGATTGGTGACCACGATCTCATACTCTTCCCCTTCTTCAAGCTGGTCTATGGTAAGAGTTGTGCTGTCATCATCTGCATTGGCTGGAATGAACTCATAGAATCCGCCCTCGGGCAGGAGCACATAGGAAGTATCCCCCGCATGCCTTGCCGCTGCAAAGAGGCCCTCTGATGCGGCATAGGTAAGGTTGTTGTAGGGGATGTTTTTCCCGGTATACCTGCGCATCTTCTTGGAATAAGTAAAGAAACCTCCCGTACCGATACCGGCGACAAACTGGAGATCCGGCCATATCCGGGTGAGTATCCCGTCAAAGCCTTTCCTGAACTCCTTCACAAGCTTCCTTGCCCGCTCCGGGCTGGGGCATAGGAGCTGCTCAAAGACCTTTCGCTGTTCATCGGGGATCTTTATACTGCTGTCGATCCTGCCGTGATATATATCCTTACAGAGCATCTCCCAGTTGGCGCGGATATAATCGACCGTATCCACCAGCGCGGTCATGAAAGCTCCCACAAGAAATGTAACGTCCTCTCTTTCAAGAGCGAATCTTGCCCTCAGATACTTAAGGTCCATATCGCCCTGAGGATTGATGACGTCCCAGGGAGAGGTGAGGATATACTTTGTGATATCCTTGACCTGCTTCATGATATTTCCGGATATGGCCCCCTTGGGAACGCCGTGCTTTGTATCCTGAAATTTAAGTTCTATGAGATTGAGACCGAATCCCGGTTTTACGGAACGCCCCGTGGTGTTCCTGTAATATTTGTCTATAACCCCGAAACACAGGCCGGTTCCGTATTTGCTGTAGATATCCAGTTCCTCTTCGGACACGGGGATATGCTTCGGAACCCCCACACTCCCGGAGCTTAAGGCATAATGCTTCGGCGGTCTTACGGTCAGAAGGTTCTTTTCATCATCTTCCACCATACGCTTTATATAAGGCTCATAATCATCATAGACGGAAAGAGGCACCTTCTCCTTATATTCCGAGATGCTGCCTATATGCGCAAAATCATACCGCTTTCCGTATTCCGTGTCCTTGTTCTCATCAAGGAGCTTCATCAAAAGCTCTTCGGACAGGGATATGGCACGTTTTGAATTGTTGTCTATATCACGGAGAGCCTTCCTGCCCCTGTAAACCAGCACCTTGGTTATACCCAGGTTCATTGCTGTCTCTTTTACCTTCGAGGATATTTCCCTAATATCCGAACCCTGTTTTTTCATCAGCCTGTCCTCCGTTATTCTATGTTCATCACATCGGAGAAACCTGTCATATCAAAGACTTCCTTTACGTCTTCAGACATATTCCTGATCACCATGCTGCCCTGCTCGTCCATTATATTCTGCGCATTGAGGAATACCCTGAGTCCCGCCGATGAGACAAAATCCACTTCCTTAAGGTCAAATTCCAGCTCTTTCACACCTTCAAGGTTATCATTGATGAAAGCATCAAACTCCCTTGAAGTGTCCACATTGATCTCACCCTTCAGGGATACCTTAAGCCTGTTTCCTTCCTTCTCATGACTGATCTGAAATCCTTCGTTTTCTGCGCTCATAGTCTGACCTCCTTTGATATCCGATCTGTTTATTCCCTAATACAGTCGCCTTTTGACATTTTATCATTGCCGCATACAACTGACAACTTCCGCCTCTTTAAGGCACTATAATGATTTTTTGATGCTGAGGACATTCCTGCCTTCTTTATACTCATATGTTATATCATCCATGGTCTTCTTCACAAGAAAGATCCCAAGACCTCCCTTCGGGCGCTCCCTTGCAGACAATGTAAGATTCGGTTTTTCGGAGTTCAGCGGATTAAAGGGTACTCCGCTGTCTATAAATCTGATGACCACAAATGACCGGTCAGGGGGGATCTCCATTCTGACCGTTATATCCCCTTTGCCGTCCCCGTAGGCATAAAAAGCGACATTTCCGTATATCTCATCCACTGCCACATCTATCTGCCGCCTGGTCTTTTGGGAACAGTCCAGTGCTTTCAGCTCTCCGTTAATGAATCCCATAACCGCCGACAGGTTATCAACCCCGGCTTCAACCGTGATCTCCTTTTGCTCTGTATTACCCTCCGTAACAGTACCCTGCGATCCCAGGTATTCTATGCACATCATTGTCAGATCATCAAACTGCTCCGCATCCCCCACAAACCTTTTAACTTCACTGTCCACATTGGCGAGTATCTCTTCAACCGGTGCATCCGGCGCAATGTTGACCGCAGCAAGGGTTCTGTCCATTCCGAAGCGCTTCCTGTCCCCGTTTGTAGCCTCCGGCACTCCGTCCGTATACAGAAAGAGCTTGGATCCGGGCTTCATCACGATCTCATAGTTGGTATATTTCATATTTTTCCTGCCGCCTATAACGAAACCGTGTTTGTCCTTTATTATCCCGAAGTCACTGTCCGGTTCCTTAAAGATGGGGAATTCGTGTCCTCCGTTTGACGCCACGAGCATTCCGGTACTGATCTCAAGAATTCCCACCCATACCGTAACAAACATATGCTCCTTATTATTGGCAAAGATAAGATTATTGACTTTTTCAAGCACTCCGGCAGGATCCTTCATGGAAATGATCTGGCTCTGCAGCATGCTCTTTGCCATCATCATGAACATGGCCGCAGGTACTCCCTTACCGGATACGTCTGCCATGACCATGGCCAGATGATTCTCTCCCGCAAAGAAGAAATCATAGAAATCTCCTCCTACCTCCTTTGCCGGTGTCATGGAAGCGTATATATTGAACTCCGTCCTCTCCGGATATGCCGGGAATGTATTGGGCAGCATATCCGCCTGGATCTTTGTGGCAAGAGACAACTCCGTCATGACTCTGGACTTCATGATCATCTCATCGACTATCTCATCCACATAATCTCTCATTTTAGCGGCCAGGGATTCAAAGCTTTCCGCCAGCACCTGTATTTCATCCCCGGTCCTGAATTCATCCTGAACTTCAAAGAACATGCTGGCGCCCTTCAGCTCAGTCAGGCTTTCTATCATCTTTGTAATGGGAGCGGTCCTCTTCTTCGTTCTGTAGCTTACGATGATATAGGAAAGGATCATGATAAGGATAAAGACCAGTACTGCAAATACGGCCGAAGTAAAATATGTTCTGTCTTCCCTGAGGATCAGTTCCCGGGAGTATTCCTCCATATCCGAGCGGAGGTCCCTTGCGCTTTCCGTAACCTCATCCACTGCCACAAAAATAACCTGTGCCCATCCGGGAGTAACTATCGATCCGTAAGCAGCGTAGAAATCCTCTCCGTCAACACTGACCTGCTCCACGCCGGTCTCCCCGGACAGTCCCTTATCTATGACCTTCCTAAGCTCCGGATTAAGACTGTCCCTGATATCCCCAGGATTATCAACACCTGTTTTCAGCTCCCCTTCCGTTCTGGAGGAATAGAACAGCTGTCCTTCCTTTGTTATCAGGATCACAAATCCCGATTCTCCTATATCACGACCCTTCAGATAATAGGACATTCCTTCCATATGCATACAGCCTTCAATAACTGCCACGGCTTCGCCGTTCATATATACCGGAATGCTGTATACCACTTCATCATTTTCGTACAGGGGGCTTTCATCGCTTGATGCAAAGAACACATCTTCTTGACTGAGAGCTCCGTCAAACCACACGCACTCCCTGGCATCAAAGTCCATGACATTTCCCCTGTCATCGATCTTCTCATTAACCAGTCTGTCATAAGCCAGAGTCACTCCGTCCATAGTGCTGATATAACTGTCAATGACATAATCCTCGGAAAGGACGATCTCCTGCATTATAGGCTCCAGATTAGCCATTTTCTGCATCAGCTCATAGGTGCCGGGGCTGATATTCCCATAACCCTCCGGCGCAAGGAGCACAAGCCCAGGGGTTCCCTCCGGGCCTTTCTTCGGAGGATCGATCTTCCTTGCCTTATAGTTCCCGGGATTACGGAACACATCTTCCACCTGGCTCTTTAAAGAGATAAGACCCTGCCTTGCGATACGGAATTCATCGTCTGTTCTCTCTATGGCAGATGCATTGAGAGACCCAAGGTTTTCCTCCGTTATATCCGTCATGGCCTTGCCGGATCTGTCCGACAGAAGCTCCAGCTGTTCCTTCTCTTCCGATACCGTTATGTTATGAAGCCGGATCAGATGATACCCGAAAACAGCCAGGAAAACCAGTCCCATGGCCAGAGCAAACGCCGTAAATATAAGCATCATTTTTCCGGCGATCCCTCTATTCCTCATCAGCCTGCTCCCCGGAACTCTTTCCGTAATATTCCATACATAACATGGTCACGTCATCAACCTGCTCTGCAGATCCCATATACTTTTTTACTTCCCCGGATACATTGGCAATTATATCTTCGGGCTTAAGATCAGCTGCTCCGTTAACCGCCTGAAGCATGCGCTCCCTGCCGAAGAGTTTTCCCTCTTCATTCATGGCCTCCGGAACTCCGTCCGTATACACAAGCAGTTTGGAACCCGGTTTCATGAGTATCTGGTAACCGGTATATTTCATATTCTCTTTACCGCCGATAATGAAACCGTGTTTGTTTTTTATTATCTCAAACCTTCCCCCGGGTTCTTTTACCATGGGATACTCGTGGCCCGCATTTGCAGCCTCCAGAACACCGCTTTCAAGATCCAGTATCCCAAGCCATACGGTTACGAACATCTTCTCCCTGTTGTTGGCACAGATCGCGTTATTTACATCCTCTAGAACCCTGGCCACATCCATATTATCGATAAGCCTGTTCTGGATCATGGTCCTGACCATCATCATAAACAGAGCTGCGGGGACGCCCTTTCCCGATACGTCCGCTATGACCATGGCAAGCCTGTCATCACCTGTAAAGAAGAAATCGTAGAAGTCTCCCCCCACCTCCTTCGCCGGTGTCATGGAAGCATATATATTGAATTCCGTTCTGTCGGGAAATGCGGGGAATCTGCTTGGCAGCATATCTGCCTGGATACGCGTGGCAAGGGAGAGCTCCGTGTTGACCCTCTCTTTCTCCGACGTGATGGCAAGCAGTTCTTTGACATATTCTTTGGACTTGTTCAGGGTTTCACTGAAACTCTCAGCCAGGATCTGTATCTCATCCCCCGTTTTATATGACTCATCCATTTCAAAGCGGATATTATCTTCTGCGATCCCCCCTACCCGTTCAGCCATGAGAGCTATGGGTCTTGCGTTTCTCCTGGCCACTCCGCTGACCACCACTATGCCGATCCCGAGAATGATCATAAAAACGGTAAAGGCGAATATTCCCGACCTTCTGAACCCTATCTCCTGTTCGATGATATCCTGATGGGATATCTCCCTCATCTCCTCTAAAAGGACATGGGCTGGATCCATAACTTCATCAACGGATACGAATATGATCTGGATCCAGCCGCAGGATCTCATATATCCGTAAGCGGCGTAGTATTCCTCGCCGTCCACCATAAGCCTCGTAACGCCCGTTTCACCGGAGAGTCCCTTGTTGATGGCTTCCCTGAGCCCGGGATTAACACTCTCTCTTATATCAGGTGCGTAATCCTCCGGGCTCTTTAATTCTCCCGAAGCCCTGCTGGAGCAGGCAAGCTGCCCCTTATCACTTATAAGCACGGTGAAACCGGAATCTCCCAGATCCCGGTCCTCGAGAAAGCTTCTTAAAAGGTCCATCTGGATAGACCCCTCCAGAACTGCCACCAGTTCGTTATCCACATACACCGGAGTCGCATAGGCCACTTCATCGAAATCATAGATCAGGCTGTGTATGGGATAAAAGAAAACATCTCCCCTCTCAACGGCACCTGTATACCAGGTCTGATCCCTGACATCCAGTGATATGGGTCTGCCGTCCTCCATTATCTTTTTTTCCGAAAGCCTGTCCATATCAAGGCATAATCCGTCCATAGTGGCAATACCCACATCCACGTTAAAGTCACTCTTTATCAGAGATTCCCGCAGCATAGGCTCCAGATTTGCCAGGCGTTCGATCATATCCAATTCATCAGGGGTGATCTTCTCATAATCGCCGGGGGATAAAAGCTGCAATGCGGGTTTCCCTGCATTCTCCGGTCGGGCAGGAGAAACAGGTCTTCTTCCGAAAAACCTGGGATTGCGGTAAATATCGGACACCTGTCTTCGAAGTATTTTGAGATCATGAGCCGCGATCCAGAATTCGTCATCCGTTCTGTCGGAAGCCCATTTGATAAGGGCGATCAGGTTTTCTTCCGCTATGACGGTCATTGACTCCTCGGAGCGGCCTGCCGTAACACTCAGCTGTGTTTCTTCATCCGCTCTGATCTTTCTGTGCAGCGCAGATAACTGCAGCGCAAACACAGCCAGATATACCGCGCCCATGGTGAGAGCGAAAAAGATGAAAGTCTTTATTATCTTACCTGCAAATCCCTTTGGGATCAGAGGTTCTTTCCCCTTCACGACGATCTCCTCCTTATCGAATTTATTATATCAAAACACTTAATCGGTGGCTATCCTCCG
>JAFVEU010000290.1 GCA_017475845.1 Lachnospiraceae bacterium
CCGTCCTCACTGATGAGTCCCAGTGCAATGAACTTAACCTTATTTTGAAACAGTTCTGTGACAACGGGAAGTAAAAGATTTGAAAAGGGACCGTCCACTGCCTCCTCGGGCCCTATGACCCCTATTGAAAAGCTGTTCTTATCCATCATATCCCCCTTTTTCAAAACCGTATCCGCCACCGTAGTCGGAATACAGATCAAAAGCGCCGTCAGCTCCCTAGCTGTCCTTCACGGACATTTCGGACCCCCATTCCCATACAGGCGGAGAAGAACCGGATCTTTCGCCGGAGGAAATAGTAACTCTTGTGAAAGACTATGGTGAACTATTCCTTCAAGCAGACCTTCGACATCAGCCCCACGGATTATAGGGAAAGGGCGTGAATGTAACCTCTGTCAGTTTTCGATAAGCATTAAGAGCTTCTGTTTCAGCACATAGTATTTCTGCAGCAGGAGCTCCGTCTTGCCGATCTCCTGCTCCGTCCTGCCCTTCATATATTCATCAAAGAAGATATCCCAGAACTGCAGGCAGTTTTCATAGCTCATCTTGAAGACACTGCTGCAGTACATGGGCCTGCCTTTTTCCATCTCCACCAGAGAGGCATACAGGGCCTGAAGGTCAAATATGGGATGTCCGTGGGCTGCACCCGACATATCCATGAGCATCAGCTCATCACCGTCCACGATGATATTGGAGGGATTGATATTTCCGTGGATAAAACCCTTGCTGTCCGGGATCCCGTCCAGAAGCACGGAAATATTGCGGCGGTCGATCTCGGGAAGCCTGTCCCCCGCGATACTGAGCCATTCCCTGTATCTGTCCTTGATATCGGGGAATTCCTCTGTCCTGATCTCGTGTATCTCATTCATGAAGGCCGCAAATTTCTTCGCAAGAGAAGGGAGCCTTCCCGGATCCTTTTTAATGGTCTCCGCTAAGGTTGTATTTCCGGCAGACTCATAGATTATCCCGTAATTTTCACCCACCGTCACTATGTCAAAGGGGATAAGGGTTGGAACACCCGCGATCATGGCAGTCCGGGCGCTGTCTCTTTCCTTTGTGACCTCATTTAATGACACCCCTTTTTTAAAGACCTTGACCATATTGTCGTCGCCATGAAGGTAGATGCCTCCGTTAAGACTCCGGATCACCAGTTTCTGCTGCTCAACTTGAATAGCTCTCATTTTTCTGGAGATCTTAAAGGCATCCGTAAATTTGGTCATCTCGAAAACATCATAGACATCATCGGAAACGTTCACAATTTCCAGATTCACTTTTTTCCGTTTCCTCACCCGGAGCAGTATCCGGAGTCCCGCACTGGAGATATATGAAAGATCCCTGAAATCGAAGGCCACCTCATAGTCGGGGTACCTGCTGATCTCTTCGAAGATCTCACTTTCCACATTATCTGCATTTTCCGAATCTATCTTTCCCTGGGGAAAGAATTTTAATAGACCATCTCTTACATATACGTGCATGACATCTTTCCTTTCATAGCTTTTTAAGCTCTCCGGTCCCCGGGTGATCCATCTTTTCCTTCCTGCGGAGTCTCAGCCCTTATGCACTCTACTCAGCCACCGTAAACTCAATGAGAGGCTTCTTTTCCCTTTCAGCCAGCAGTTTGTCAAACTCCTCCTGCCCTCCCGTGAAATCCGCGGAATCAAAGCTGTTATCCTCTCTCGTGAATCCGCTGAACTCACCGGATCCGTAATTCACGCCGTCTTCAATACTGTCCTTATACATAAGAGCGCCGTCCGGTGACAGAAAATAGGTGAAATAGCTGTGGTTATCGCCGCCGTAGAGTATCCCCTCATCAAGCCTTAATGGATATGCGGATCCGTTGCCGTTAACCACCCCAAGTCCCTTAACCTTACCGTCGATCTTTCCGTACAGTGAAGCTTCACAGGCACTGTGATCGGCTTCAAACACCAGGTCCGTTACCGCAAGTACCTCCTCATCGCTTCCCGCAAGCTTTATATATGCATATCCCTGTCCCTTGTTAAGGGCAGCTATCACTTCATCATAAGTCTCAAATGAGGTTTTTCCCGACTGCTCCTGGAGAAAATCCTCAGGTACATTTTCATAGGGCTCGCTTTCGCTGTCGTACATCTGCTCGACCACTGCCTGTATATCAAAGCCGTCAAGGTCTTCCGCCGCCACGGAAAGGGAATACAGTATCCCTATTTCCACGTCATACCAGGTAAGCTCATCCACATATCCGGAATCATTCCGGGAACGGCGCATCTTACCCTTCATATTTCCGCCGCCCCAGTTGGCCAGGGTCACCTCCTCGGGACCATAGGTCCATTCCACATAATTTCCGCCTATATCCGTGTCTTCCGGAGCACCTGTCTGTGCCCTTGCGGTAAAGGGCATACCATCCAGCATAAAGCTGAGCTGCACCATAGGCCCTATCCCCTTTTCCGGATCTCCCAGATCCTCACACTTCATCCATTCCGGGTCCTCACCCCCGTCAGGAACCTTAAAGAGCCTCGGAACGATCTCATGGGCCTCTTCAGCGGATATGTCAACCCAGGGATTCGCCATACGGGTATATTCCTCTTCCTCAGCCTCCTGTGTCTCCTCGGATGCCTCTTCCTTAACGGCTTCCTCCTTTTCGGGAACTGCCTCTTCCTTCACGGCTTCCCCGCTTCCCGCATCAGCGGCAGGCTTTGCGGCATTTCCGCATCCGGAAACAGCGCTGCAGCACAGCACCAGAACTGTTAAGATCGCAACCATCCTTTTTTTCATAATCATTCTCCTCTGTTTTGGATCATAATGTTATTAACCATTTTACCTCATCACGGCAGGAAGGTCATGAGGTCATCTTCCAGATATCCTCATTCTGTTCGTGATACAGCCTTATAAGCCTCTGCCGTCCGAAGTCCGTGATGATACACTCAAAAACCAGGGTGCTGTCATTGATATACATCCCGTCCGGCATCTCCCTTGAACCGTTATGGGACAGGTCCCTGAAACCCTTAATGGTATAAGACTGCAGCTGTCCGTCATCATCCGTGACCCTGACCCTCATGGGTATGGTGGTCCCGTCTCTGGAATGCTGGCATATCACATCAACTGCCCTGGGCTCCTTCTTCATAATAATACCCCCACATTATTGAGAGACACGGCATTTGTGGAACCGTATCCTTAAAGATCTTCCTCCGCAGGAGTATTATAGAACATACGTTCGATTTTGTAAATATCGGTTTTCGTTTGATCCCGGCCGCCGGTATTAGCGTTTTTTGACAGGCATCATCTGTAAACGATCACGTCATCATATTTTACGGTGGTGGTTTCCATGGGGATTATGGGCTCCCCGTCACGCACTATGAGAATGACCTTCATGGGAAGCTCACACACCTGCTTTCCTTTGAATTCACTGTCTCCTTTTACCTTTATGCTTACAGCCCGTTCACTGTTTATATGCCCCTGATATTTTGTATACTGCTCCACAAATCCTGCGGAGATGATGCCGGTGGGGATAGCCACTGCCCCGACTCCCAGGAAGGTGATGCACATACCCATTATCTTTCCCACCAGCGTCACAGGATATACATCCCCGTACCCCACCGTAAATATGGTGGCTACGCTGTACCATATGCCGGACAGTGCATTCCGGAACACCTCCGGCTGGGCCAGATGTTCCGCATTGTACATACAGAGAGATGAC
>JAFVEU010000291.1 GCA_017475845.1 Lachnospiraceae bacterium
AGACCAGGGAAAATATCGGCATGGTGTTCCAGCATTTCAATCTCTTTAACAACCTTAACGTGTTGGATAACATGACCCTTGCTCCCGTTGAATTAAAGAAATGCTCCGCTGAAGAGGCAAAGGAAAGAGCCGAAAAGATGCTTGAAAAGGTGGGGCTCTCCGAGAAGACCGAGGCCTTTCCGAGCCAGCTTTCAGGCGGACAGAAGCAGAGGGTTGCCATAGCGAGAGCTCTTTGCATGCAGCCTGACATCATGCTTTTTGACGAGCCCACATCCGCTCTGGATCCGGAAATGGTGGGGGAGGTCCTGAATGTAATGAAGGATCTTGCGGCAGATGGCATGACAATGGTCATCGTGACCCATGAGATGGGCTTTGCCAGAGAGGTGGCGGACCGGATCATATTCATGGACGGAGGCTACATCATAGAAGAGGGTACACCGGAGGAGCTGCTTGGGAATCCCAAAGAGCAGAGGACGAAGGATTTCCTTGATAAGGTACTTTAACGGGAGCAGACAGAGCCGGTATCCCGGAGGGAGACAGAGTGAAGAATATTATCACCATCAGCCGTGAGTTCGGCGCAGGCGGAGGTCAGATAGGGAAAAAGGTAGCCCGGAGGATGGGATTTTATTACATGGATAAGGACGTGATACTCCGTTCTGCCATGGAGTCGGAGGGGCTTACTCCCGATGAGATCCGCCGCTACGATGAAAAGGTTCCCTTTGATTTCGGATTCGGCCAGAGTCTTTTCGACTTTTACAACAGGCCGTTAGACGAGAGGCTGTTTGAGGCCCAGAGAAAGGCTATCAGCAGACAGGCCGAAAAGGGAAACTGCGTGATCGTAGGAAGGAATGCCAATTATGTCCTGAAGGAATTTGATCACAGCCTTCATGTGTTCATTTCGGCATCCACCAGGTTCAAGCTTAATAATTTAAAGGATAAGATGCCTGATTTCAGCGAGGACAAGATCCTGGATGAGATGAAGTCCGTGGATAAAAAGAGGCGGAAATACTGCCTCTACTATACCAATACCGAATTCGGAGCCGCAGAGTACTATGATCTCTGCTTAAGAAGCTCCTCTTTGGGGTTAGACAGATGTGTGGACATCATATGTTCCCTTTGTCAATAAGATCACCCCTGACGGATATCATTTCTGTCAGGGTTTTCATTATGAAGAGGCGGAGTGACTGTTCAGGATCCGGAGGGTTCTGAATAGATAAGAGGCGGAGTTATATTTACGGGGGAAAAGCATACAGTAGACGCAGGACTAAAGTATTTAGGAGGTTTATCGATGATCAGGGAAGCGATAGTAAAGATAGTAAATAAGGGCGATCTCAGCTATGATGAAGCCTATGCGGTGATGAACGAGATCATGAGCGGTGAGACTTCTCCCACCCAGAATGCGGCTTTTCTTTCCGCACTTTCCACCAAGAGCGCCAGGGCTGAGACCAGGGACGAGATCGCAGGCTGTGCGGCAGCCATGAGAGATCATGCCACCAGGGTGGACACGGACATGGATGTTTTTGAGATAGTGGGTACCGGAGGAGACAACGCCCACAGCTTTAATATTTCCACCACATCTGCCATAGTTGCTGCGGCAGGCGGCATGAAGGTGGCAAAGCACGGGAACAGGGCTGCTTCCTCAAACTGCGGTACGGCAGACTGCCTGGAGGCACTGGGAGTCAATATCGACCAGGATCCTGACAAGTGCAGGGAGCTTTTAAATGAAGTTGGCATGTGCTTCTTCTTTGCACAGAAATACCATAGCTCCATGAAGTATGTGGGAGCCATCCGTAAGGAGCTGGGCTTCAGGACAGTGTTTAATATCCTGGGACCCCTTACAAATCCCGCATCTCCCAAAATGCAGCTTCTCGGCGTTTACGACGAGTATCTGGTGGAGCCTCTGGCCCAGGTTTTAGCAAGTCTCGGCATAAAGAGAGGCATGGTGGTATACGGCATGGACAAGCTGGATGAGATATCCGTAAGCGCCGCCACAAAGATCTGCGAGATAAAGGACGGCTGGTACAAGACCGGAATGATAAGCCCCGAGGATTTCGGCTTTAAGAAGTGCAGCAAGAATGACTTAAAGGGCGGTACTCCGGAGGAAAATGCAGACATTACCTGGAGGATCCTGAAAGGAGAACAGGGGGCCAAGAGAGACGCGGTTTTAATGAACGCCGGCGCGGCCCTTTATATCGGCGGCAAGGCTTCTGATATGACAGAGGGAGTAAAGCTTGCGGCGGAGATCATCGATTCCGGCAGGGCTGAAAAGACCCTTGAAAAGTTCATTGAAGTAAGCAACAGAAGCTGAAGGACCGCACGGGTATGAACATCCTTGATGAGCTTGCAGCTTATGCAATAAAGAGAACAGAAGAAAAAAAACGGGAAACCGGTACGGAGGTCCTAAGGAAAAGGGCCCTGGAGCTTCCAAAGGGGGATTTTCCCTTTGAGAAGGCTCTTAAAAAGCCGGGGCTCGGCTTTATCTGCGAGGTTAAAAAGGCATCTCCCTCCAAAGGGCTTATAGCAGAGAGCTTTCCATACACTGAGATCGCGAAGGATTATGAGAAGGGCGGTGCCGACTGCATTTCGGTCCTTACGGAGCCCAGATGGTTTCTGGGGGATGACCGCTATCTTAAGGAGATATCATCCCTGGTAAAGATCCCCTGCTTACGTAAGGATTTTGTCGTAGACGAATACATGATATATGAAGCAAAGCTCTTAGGGGCTTCGGCTGTTCTTCTTATCTGTGCCGTGCTGAGTGAGGAACGGGTGAAGGAGTACCTTGGGCTCTGTGATGAGCTGGGGCTTTCCGCGCTGGTGGAAGCCCATGATGAAAGGGAAGTGGAGGCTGCCATAAGAGCCGGGGCCGGGATCATAGGTGTGAATAACAGGAACCTTAAGGATTTTTCGGTGGACAGGGAGAACAGCATCCGTCTCAGGAAGATGATACCCGAAGACATAGTGTTCGTGTCGGAGAGTGGTGTAAAGAGCCGTCAGGATGTAACAGAGCTTGAAAGCATGGGAGCAGACGCTGTCCTTGTGGGAGAGAGCCTTATGAGAGCTGAAGACAGGATAGCAAAGCTTAAGGAATTAAAGGGTATATGACAAGGATCAAACTCTGCGGGCTTTTCAGGGAAGAGGACATCCGCATGGTAAACAGAGTGCTGCCGGATTATTGCGGTTTCGTTTTTTATGATAAGAGCCACCGGTATGTGGATCCGGAGAGAGCTGCGGAGCTTAAGGCGATGCTGGATAAGAGGATAAAGGCAGCGGGAGTCTTTGTGGATCATGACCCCGGTGAGATTTGCTCTCTTGCGGAAAAGAAGGTTATAGATCTGATCCAGCTCCACGGACATGAGGACAGTGATTACATCCTCGGCCTTAAGGAAAGGACCGGAGCGGAGATCATCAGGGCTTTCCAGACAGGTAAAAAGACGGGAGAGGAGCTTTCCGCCCTTATAAGGGAGATCGAGGAGTGCCCGGCGGATATTGTCCTTATCGATTCCGGAAAGGGCAGCGGCAGGGTCTTTGACTGGGAGCTGCTTAAAGATATAAAGAGGCCCTTTTTTCTTGCAGGGGGCTTAAATGCCGGAAATATGAAGGAAGCTTTGGAAAGCGTTTCACCCTATGGTCTGGATATAAGCTCCGGTATAGAAACAGAGGGTATCAAGGACGAAAAAAAGATCAGGGAAGTCATGAAGATCCTGGGGAGAATGTAAAGACCCGGCAAAGGGGAAAAGGAGACAGCTGATGGCGGAAAAAAAAGGAAGATATGGGAACCACGGAGGACAGTATATTCCGGAGACCCTGATGAACGCTGTGATAGAGCTGGAAGAAGCCTATATGCGTTTTAAGGATGATCCCGGGTTTAAGGAGGAGCTGTTCGTGTTGCTTAAGGAATATGCCGGAAGACCCTCCGGTCTTTATTTTGCCAAGAAAATGACAGAGGACCTTAAGGGGGCGAAGATCTACTTAAAAAGAGAAGACCTGAACCACACCGGTTCCCATAAGATCAACAACGTGCTGGGACAGGCTCTGCTGGCAAAGAAGATGGGAAAGACCCGGCTTATCGCAGAGACCGGCGCCGGACAGCACGGAGTGGCCACCGCAACGGCTGCAGCCCTTATGGGTATGGAATGTGTTGTCTTTATGGGTGTGGAGGATACGGAAAGACAGAAGCTGAACGTATACAGGATGAGGCTTCTGGGAGCGGAGGTCATTCCGGTAAAGACCGGTACGGGAACCCTGAAGGATGCGGTATCGGAAGCCATGAGGGAGTGGACCAGAAGGATCGACGACACCCACTACTGTCTCGGTTCGGTAATGGGACCCCACCCCTTCCCCATGATAGTAAGGGACTTCCAGGCGGTGATCTCCAGAGAGATAAAGGAGGAGATACTCAAAAAGGAGGGAAGGCTTCCCGATGCGGTCATAGCCTGTGTGGGCGGAGGCTCCAACGCCATGGGGAGCTTCTATGATTTTATCGGGGATGAAACAGTAAAGCTCATAGGCTGCGAGGCAGCGGGGAGAGGGATCGAGGGCTTTGAGACCGCAGCCACCATAAATACCGGCCGGATGGGGATATTCCACGGCATGAAATCCTATTTCTGCCAGGATGAGTTCGGGCAGATCGCTCCGGTATACTCCATTTCCGCAGGGCTTGACTACCCGGGGATAGGACCGGAGCACGCATATCTCCATGATATCGGAAGAGCCGAATATGTGCCGGTGACGGATGATGAAGCGGTAAATGCCTTTGAATATCTTTCAAGGACGGAAGGGATAATACCTGCCATTGAGTCGGCACATGCAGTGGCCCATGCCATGAAGATCGCTCCGGAGATGGATAAGGACAGCATCATAGTGATAACCGTTTCCGGCAGGGGAGATAAGGACTGCGCAGCCATTGCCCGGTACAGGGGTGAGGACTTAAGGGAGGAATAAGATGATAAAAAGTGCATTTGAAAAGGGAAAGGCCTTCATACCCTTTATAACCTGCGGAGACCCGGACACGGAGACCACGGAAAAGATATTGAAGGAAGCGTATCTGAACGGAGCCGACCTTATAGAACTGGGAATACCTTTTTCTGATCCTACAGCCGAGGGACCGGTGATACAGAGCGCCAATACCAGGGCCTTAAAGAACGGCGTCACAACAGACGGGATCTTTGCCATGGTTGAGCGGATACGGGGAGATATAAAGATCCCTCTGGTTTTCATGACCTACGCCAACGTGGTATATTCCTACGGGGCGGACAGATTTACGAGGAGATATGCGGAAACGGGAATAGAGGGCATCATCCTTCCGGATGTACCCTTTGAGGAAAAAGGGGAATTCTCTTCGGTCTGCGAGAAAAACGGAGTAGACCTTATTTCTCTTATTGCCCCAACCTCAAAGAAGAGGATCTCCATGATCGCCGGGGAGGCAAAGGGCTTTATCTATGTGGTCTCAAGCCTTGGGGTGACGGGAGAGAGAAAAAGCATAGATACGGACCTTAAACCCATAATAGACACCATAAGGGAAAATACGGATGTTCCCTGTGCCGTGGGCTTCGGTATCTCAAACCCCGAACAGGCGGCAGGGATGGCTGCCATTTCCGACGGAGCCATAGTGGGTTCCGCCATAATAAAGATAATCGAGAAATACGGCAAGGATTCCCCTGCCCATGTGGGAGAGTTTGTGAAAAAGATGGCCGATGCCGTACACGGAACAAAAGACCCCGCAGCGTGATGCTGCGGGGATCGTTATCCGGCCCGGTCAATGGTTCAGGCTTCGGGATAGAGATCTCTTATGATCTTTTCGGTGCCTTCTATAAGGTCGGAACACTCTTTTTCGGAGGGGGCTTCCGCCATTATCCTTATAAGAGGCTCCGTACCGCTGGCCCTTAAGAGGACACGGGCACTGCCCTTCAGTCCGTCGTTTAAGTCCTTCACATAGGAAAGGATCCGGCTGTCTGCCATGATGCCTTCCTTGTCCTTTACCGATATGTTCTTAAGCTGCTGAGGCAGTATCTTAAGGCCCGATGCCAGGGCTGACGCAATATTCTTGGTCCCGACGATCACATCCGTGAGTACTATGGCAGTAAGTATGCCGTCTCCTGTCTGGGCATGCCGTCCAAGTATTATGTGTCCCGACTGCTCCCCGCCTATGGAGTAGCCGTTTGAGAACATTTCCTGTGCCACGTATTTGTCTCCCACATCCGTAACGGCTGTCTTTATGCCGTGGTTCGTGAGAGCTTTTATAAGGCCCAGGTTGGACATGACCGTGATCACCACCGTGTCCTTGTCGAGGATACCCTTTTCCTGCATATCCAGAGCCAGGATATACATGATGCCGTCTCCGTCGATTATCCCGCCCTTTTCATCCACCATGATACAGCGGTCAGCGTCCCCGTCGAAAGCAAAGCCCGCGTCAAGACCGTTTTCCACCACGAATTTCTGCAGGGCTTCCGGGTGGGTGGAACCGCAGTCCACATTTATGTTCTTTCCGTCAGGCTTGTGGCCTATAAGGAAGACATCGGCGCCCAGCATGCTGAATACGTTCCTTGCAATGGCAAAGGAAGCTCCGTTTGCCGAGTCCAGACCGATCTTGTATCCCCTGAAGGAATTCTTCGGGATCCCGGTTAGATAGTTCATATAGCTGTTCCTGCCGGACAGATAGTCCACACAGTTGCCGGGCTCCTCCGCATCCGGGAAGTGATCGTCCCCGTCTATATAGTCTTCCAGCCTCTGCAGGAAGCTGTCTCCCATCTTTTCACCGGCACTGTTCAGTATTTTTATACCGTTATCGTAATAGGGGTTGTGGCTGGCGGTGATCATGACACCGCAGTCAAAGCCGTCCTTTTTCGTGATATAGGAGACGCTGGGGGTGGTGGTCACATGCATGAGGAAGGCATCTCCTCCCGCCGAAGTCACCCCTGCGGCTATTCCGTATTCCAGCATATAGCTGGAACGTCTGGTGTCCTTCCCTATCAGGATCCTGGGATTCTTCACCGTCCTTGAAAAGTATTTTCCAAGATATTCGCCTATCTTTACGGCGTGCTCAAGTCTCAGGTTGTCGTTTACCCTGCCCCTGAAGCCGTCTGTACCGAAGTATTTCATATCCAAACTCCTTTTTGTTTACATCAGTGCCATTCAGTATATCATTTTCTTATACAGGGGTCAAAATACTTTGAAGCTTTAACCTCTTGAAAAATCACTTCTTATTTGTTATTATTGTACGGCTATTGTGTTTTCGGCAATATATTGAAGTGTGTAAATGAGGTAAGGAAATGAAATCATCTAAGAAAAACGTTTTTATTTTTTTGATCATCCTTGTGCTGCTGATCCTTCTGGCGGCTTTTGGAATAGGAGATCAGGTAAAGAAGGTTGCCGACATCCGTTTCGGTATTGATATCCGCGGCGGAGTAGAGGCCGTGTTCAAGCCCGCAACCGATGAAAAGGTCACGGACAGTGAGCTGGAATCGGCCAGAAGCATTATCGAGACCAGGCTTGATAACAAGAATATCACCGATCGTGAGATAACCATAGATAAAGACGGCAGATATATAATCGTCCGTTTCCCCTGGAAGTCGGACGAAGCGGAATATGATCCCGAGACGGCCATTGCCGAGCTCGGAGAGACAGCACTCCTTTCATTCCGCGATCCCGAAGGAAATATCAGGGTTGAAGGTAAAAACGTCACCAGTGCCAAGGCTGAATCCCAGAACGATAACGGGGTGACGGAATATGTGGTATCACTGATCTTCGACAGTGAGGGTGCACAGCTTTTCCAGGAAGCCACCGGTTCTCTTGTGGGACAGAACATGGGGATCTACATGGATGACGCCATCATAAGCAATCCCGTGGTCCAGACCGAAATCTCCGGAGGACAGGCAGTTATCACCGGAATGGAAAACTATGAGGAGGCTAAGGAGCTTGCGGATAAGATCAACGCAGGTGCCCTTCCCTTCGCACTTGAGACCAAGTCCTTCAGCACCATAAGCCCTTCTCTGGGACAGAATGCGCTGCAGGTTATGATCTATGCGGGAATAATCGCTTTCGTGATAGTCTGCATCTTCATGCTGGGCTTCTACAGGCTTCCCGGAGCGGTTGCCTGCCTTACCCTGCTTTTACAGACCGTGCTCCAGCTCCTTGCCATATCGGTACCCCAGTTCACACTTACGCTGCCCGGTATAGCAGGTATCATCCTTTCGGTAGGTATGGCGGTGGACGCCAACGTTATCATATCGGAGCGTATCTCGGAAGAGCTTAAGAAGGGAGAGACCGTTAAGAGCGCCGTGAGAAGAGGTTATCAGAAGGCCTTTACCGCAGTCCTTGACGGAAACATCACCACGGCCATAGTTGCCGTAGTTCTTATGATCTTCGGTTCCGGAACCATGCTTTCCTTTGGATACACCCTTCTGGTGGGAGTTATAGTAAACTGCTTCATCGGAGTTAACGTGTCCCGTTTCGTACTTGCCTCACTTGTGGAATATGATGCCCTCAATAACGAGAAGTTCTTTGTACAGAAGAAGGATAAGGAAAACCTTAAGTTCTTTGAGAATAAGAAGATCTTTGCCTTTGTCACTGCCGGATTCTTTATAGCCGGTATCGTGATCATCCTTGTCCGCGGTATCAAGCTGGATACCCAGTTCACCGGTGGAACTGTTCTTGAATATACGGTTGAGACCCAGACGGTCGACACCGAAGCGGTGGGCTCTGCAGTCAATTCCGCCATCAACAGGGATGCCACCGTTCAGGTTTCAAACAGCCAGGCGGGGACAACGGTGGTTGTGACCCTTGCGGGAAATAACGGTCTTACACCTGAGGAGCAGACCAAGGCCGGAGATGCCATCGGAAAGGTTCTGGGCGTAGAAAATCTCGAGCCCAGCCAGACCTTTGCGGTTGAGCCCTATGTGGGGGCTAAGGCTTTAAGGAATGCATTTATAGCAATAGTTATAGCATTTGCGGGAATCCTCCTCTATGTGGGAGTGAGATTTGCGGCTCTTTCCGGACTGTCTGCGGGACTTACCGCCATAATCGCCCTGCTTCATGATGTGTGCCTTGTGGTATTTGCCTTTGCACTCTTCGGGATCCCTCTGGGCAATTCCTTTGTGGCTGTGGTCCTGACCATCATCGGTTATTCCATTAACGATACCATCGTGGTTTACGACAGGATCAGGGAAAACAGGAATATGGACCCCAAGATCTCCATTCCGGAGCTTGTGGACAGATCAGTGACACAGGTTCTGGCGAGATCCATAAATACATCCATTACAACGTTGTTATGCGTACTTGTGATCCTTATCGCCTCGGTACTTTACAGGATATCATCCATCTATCAGTTCTCGCTTCCCATGATGGTGGGTCTCGTAGCCGGATGTTATTCATCGATCTGCATAGCTGCAGCGCTCTGGGCTTCATGGAAGGGTAAAAAGGCTTAATGAATTACCTTATCGTTTTCGTAATATCCATGATCCCCCTCATTGAGCTGAGGGGAGCAGTCCCCTTTGCGGTGGGCTTCCATAATACGGATCCCTCCTTCAATATGGTCCTTGCATATATCCTGATAATTGCGGGAAATATGCTTCCGGTTCCCTTCATCTATCTCTTTGCCAGGAGGGTTCTGGAGTGGGGAAAGGATAAGCCCGTGATCGGCGGCTTCTTCACCTTTTGCCTGAATAAGGGTGAACAGGGAGGAAGGAAGCTGGAAGAGAAGGCGAAGAACGGCCTGTATGTGGCTCTGGCGCTTTTCGTGGGAATACCCCTTCCGGGAACGGGAGCCTGGACAGGAATGCTGGCTGCCAGTATCCTGGATATGGATTTCAAAAAGAGTACTGCCGCAGTGCTTTCCGGTGTGCTTTTGGCCGGTATCATAGTCGGCATCGTGTCCTTCGGGGCCTTCGGGGCCGTGAATGCGGTGATGAATTAGAAGATGTTTATCAGTCTCAGCTATATGATCTTTCTGATAGCGGCATTCGTACTGTACTATCTCTTTCCCCCGGGAAAGAGATGGGTGGTGCTGCTGGGGTTCAGCATTTTTTTCTATTGCTCCTGCGGTATCCGTACGCTGCCGCTGTTTATTGCCATGACAGCTGTTTCATATTTCGGATCGCTGTTGTTATATCGCAATAAAAGCAGGGGTTTATTCTTTATCCTCATACTGCTTCTGCTCCTTCCCATGCTTTTAACAAAAACGCTGGTGAGATTTACGGAGCTTTCCGTTTTTGCCCCGGTGGGTGTATCCTTTTTTACGCTGCAGATCATAGCGTATCTTTCCGATATTCGGAATAAAAAAACAGCTCCCGAGAGAAATTTCCTGAAGTATCTTCTTTTTATCGGATTTTTCCCGCAGCTGCTCCAGGGACCCATCCCCAGGTACGGCCTTATGGAGGATCTGTATAAGGGGCATAGCTTTGATGAGGATAAAGTGATAAAGGGCTTTATGCTGATAGCCTGGGGGTTTTTCCTGAAGCTTATGATCGCAGACAGAGCAGGGATATTCGTGGACCTCGTGTACTCTGATATTGACAGATACGGAGGAACGTATATCCTCATTGCGGGGATACTTTATTCCATACAGCTCTATACGGACTTTTCCTCCTGCGTCTGCATTGCAAAGGGCTCCGGGGAGATGTTCGGGATAACCCTCTCCGACAATTTCAGGAGACCCTATTTTTCTGATTCCATAAAGGATTTCTGGAGAAGATGGCATATCTCCCTTTCCATGTTTTTACGGGATTACGTATATATTCCTCTTGGGGGGAGCAGGGCCGGAAAGCTCAGAAAATATTTAAATATAATGATCACGTTCCTTGTAAGCGGCATCTGGCATGGTGGAGGCCTTAACTACATCTTCTGGGGTGTGCTTCACGGAACATATGAGATATTGCAGGAGCTTCTCGGGGGACTCTGGAAAAAGGCGGGTGTGATAACCGGATTTGACGGACATAAAAGGCTTGTCAGGCTGTTAAATATCCTTATCACCGGTTTTTTCGTGATGACAGCCTGGATAATCTTCAGGGCGGAAAGCCTGAGCAAGGGCTTAAAGATGGTCCTTTCCATGTTCACAAGGGTCAATCCATGGATCCTTTTTAATGATTCCCTGATCCTTGATGGTTTTGAGATGGCCGACTGGAATATACTTGCAGTATCAGTGATGATCCTCATCATGGTGTCCATACTTCAAGAGAAGGGAGTCGCCATAAGGGACAGGATCCTCGGCTACCCTCTGCTGTTAAGGGGGACTCTGTATATGGCTGTTATCCTCATCTGCGTTGTATTCGGAGAGTACGGGGAAGGATTTGAAACTGGGAGCTATATCTATGCAGGTTTTTAGGAGCTTTAAGGAACACAGATCCTTTGCTTTAAGGGTGGCACTGTTTGTTTTCCTGCTGGCATCGTGCCTTATCATACTGTCTCTCATACTTATGCCCAAGGAATTCATAAATTCAGGTTATCCGGGAACCTCAGCCATGCTGGGTTTCTATGATCTCCCAGAGGATTCCCTGGATGTACTGATACTTGGGAGCAGCCATGCCATTACCGGTGTTGATACGCAGAAGCTCTATGATGATCACGGATATAAAAGCTATACCTTGGGCTGCAGTGAACAGAATATCGCCGTATCATATTTTTACCTTAAAGAGGCCCTGAAGACCCAGCATCCTAAGGCTGTGATACTGGAAACCCTGATGGCTTTTCCCTTCAGGGATGACAAGATACTCTATTCCTCTGCAGCATCCTCCGAGAAGGCCCTGAATTACATGAAGCCCGGGGTGAACAGACTGAGAGCCGTCTATGAGATATCGAAGTATGACAGTGAGCTGGATCCACTGAGTATGCTCCTGCATTTTCTCCGCTATCATGAGAGATGGGATAACCTTAGTGAAAAGGATCTTTTGATATTTGACGATTACGCTTATCTCACATTGCACGGTTATAATGTAAAATACGGAAACCTCCTGAAGGAGGAGCAGAAATACCATCCTTTTGACAAGGACTCCGGAAGGACAGGAGAGCTTTCTCCGGTGATAAGGGGTTATCTTTCGAGGATAGTTGACCTTTGCAGGAAAAACAACATGGAGCTTATACTCCTTAAAACCCCTTCCAACAGAACGGGAGCGAATGAATACCGGACCATGTCCGCCTTTGCCGAAGAGAATTCCCTTTACTATCTCGATCTTAACGAGGCGGAGGCTTACGGGAAGATCGGCTTTGATTATAAGAACGACATGGGAAATGTGGGACATGTGAATTTTACAGGGGCTCAGAAGATAGCAGACCGTATCGGAGAAGTCCTTAAGGAGTCCGGAGTCACTCCGGGAAGTCCCGACAGGGACTGGGAGGAAACGGAAGGCCTGTATAAGATATGCAGGGAAAACTTTATGATCTCCATAGAGGATTCAAAGGATGAGTATCTGTCAATGGCCGAAAACAGGAGATATTCCCTGTTCATAGTGACCCGTGGAGAGGAGGGGGACTCGGTTTATCTGCGGTGTGACCACAAGGAGGTGCTCTACAGGGACGGCACCCCCGTTACGGGAACCCTTCCCGGAAGTCAGAAGGAATATGAGGCTTACAGCAATGAAGAGGGGATGTCCGTTATGATAGACGGGGATGAAAAGATCACGGGGGATAAAAAATGGTATGCCGTCATCTATGATGAGGTTTTAAGAGATGCGTTTGATGTGGTATATTCAGATGAGGATGGAAGGCTTACACACATATAGAGGAGGATCGATATGGAAGATTTGTCCGGGATCGGAAAAAGAGCAAAGGCGGCATCCTTTGTATTAGCTGCCCTGGAAAATGACGAAAAAAGAGAGGCCCTTATGGGGGCGGCAAAGGCTCTTATGGCCAATGCTTCCTTTATCATTGCCGAAAATGAAAAGGACATGGCTGCCGCAAGGGAAAAGGGTGTGAGCCCCGCCATGCTGGACAGGCTCGTGTTAAACAAAAAAAAGATAAATGAAATGGCGGAGGGAATGCGGCAGGTGGCATCACTTCCCGACCCCAATAACGAGCTTCTGGAGACCTTTACAAGGCCAAACGGCATGGTGATAGAAAAGAGAAGGGTTCCCGTTGGAGTCATAGGCATCATCTATGAATCAAGGCCCAATGTGACGGCAGATGCTTTCGCCCTGACCTTCAGATCCGGAAATGCCTGCATCCTCCGGGGCGGGTCGGACGCCATTAATTCCAATTCTGCCATAACGGAGGTCATAAGGGAAAGCCTTTCCAAAGGTGAAAAGGATCTCTCCGACGCCGTGATCCTGATAAAGGACACCAGCCATGAATCCGTAAGCGAGCTGGTAAAGATGAACCGCTATCTGGATCTCATCATCCCCAGAGGCGGCGCGGGACTCATAAGGAACGTGGTCAATAACAGTACTGTGCCCGTTATCGAGACCGGTACCGGAAACTGCCATGTATATGTGGATAAGGATGCGGATCTTGAAAAGGCGGTTCCCATCATAGTAAACGGAAAGACCCAGAGAATGGGAGTCTGCAATGCCGTGGAATCCCTGGTGGTACATAAGGATATTGCTGAAAAGGCGCTTCCCCTAATATACGCTGCCCTTCATGAAAAGGAAGTGGAGATAAGGGGAGATGATTTTTCTGCTGCTGCATTGCAGGGCAGGGAGGGAGTAAAGAGCGCAACGGAAGAGGACTACGGAACAGAGTATCTGGGACCTGTGATCTCCGTAAAGACCGTTTCCTCCCTTGAAGAGGCAATTGACCATATAAACAGGTTCAGCACGCATCATTCCGAATGTATAGTGACTGAGAACAGGGAAAGCGCGGAGACCTTCTTAAAGAGGGTGGATGCAGCCTGTGTCTACCACAATGTGTCCACCAGGTTCACAGACGGCTTTGAATTCGGCTTCGGAGCGGAGATAGGCATCAGCACCCAGAAGATACATGCAAGGGGTCCCATGGGCTTAAAGGAGCTTATGTCCTACAAATACGAGATCAGGGGAGAGGGACAGATACGTCCCTGAAGGAGCGGTATCGACAGGAAGGATTGGGGAAAGCGGCCCGGCTTGATAAAAAAGTAACGCTTGTATTAGAAAAACGATTGTAGTAGAGTTTATTGAAAAGATATTAAAGGGAGGTTATCTATCATGGCAGTAAAGGATCTGGATTGGGCAAATATTGGATTCAGCTATATCAAAACAGATTATCGTTATGTTTCGAATTTCAAGAACGGCAGCTGGGATGAGGGGGCTGTCATCACCGATCCGAACATCGTGATGAGTGAGGACGCAGGGGTTCTCCACTACGCCCAGGAGTGTTTTGAGGGACTGAAGGCTTACAGGACAGAGGACAACAGGATCGTATGCTTCCGCCCCGATCTCAACGCAAAGAGAATGGTTGATTCCACCTTAAGGCTTGAGATGCCGCCTTTCCCGGAGGAGAGATTCGTAAAGGCCGTTGAGGAAGTGGTAAGGGCCAATGAGGACTGGGTGCCTCCCTATGGCAGCGGCGCGACTCTCTATATCCGTCCCGTAATGTTTGCCACAGGAAATGTTATAGGAGTCAATCCTGCCGACGAGTATCAGTTCAGGATCTTCTGCACACCGGTAGGCCCTTATTTCAAGGGCGGTGCAAAGCCCATCTCCATAAAGGTCAGCGATTATGACAGGGCTGCCCCTCACGGAACCGGAAATATAAAGGCCGGACTTAACTACGCAATGAGTCTCTATCCCATTGTTAAGGCGCACGAAGAGGGCTTTGCCGAGAACCTTTATCTGGATGCGGGAACCAGGACCTATATCGAGGAGACCGGAGGAGCTAATGTGATCCTTGTGGACAAAGAGGGCAATCTCACGATCCCCAAGTCCTATACGGATTCCATACTTCCTTCCATTACCCGCCGTTCCATCGCCTATGTGGCGGAGCATATCCTTGGGCTCAAGGTCACCGAAAGGCCGGTTAAACTGGAGGAGATCAGCGATTTTGCGGAAATGGGCCTCTGCGGTACTGCAGCCGTAATAAGCCCCGTAGGAAAGATCACGGATCACGGAAAGGTGATAGAGATAAAGAGCGGAATGGATGAAATGGGGCCTGTTACGAAGAAGCTCTATGACACCCTGACCGGGATACAGATGGGCCATATAGAAGGACCTGAAGGCTGGGTACATGAGATACCCTGACAGGACCGGGAACTGTTAAGAGGAGCTTTAGAAGTTTGAGATATGACTTCCGTCGGTGATACGCAGGCACGTCACCGATGTTACCGGTTTCGTTTCCTTTCGGGAATGGGACAGAGCACATTGCCTGCGGTAAGGTACATGAAATGCCGAGATGCATAATGTCACCTCTGGATCTGACGGTTGAAGAGCTGGATGAGCTGATGGATACCGCCATGGACATAATGAGGAACCCGGATAAATATGCCCATGCCTGTGACGGCAAGGTGCTGGCTACCCTGTTCTATGAGCCCAGCACCAGAACAAGGCTTTCCTTTGAGGCAGCCATGCTGAGGCTTGGGGGAAGGACCATGGGTTTCCATTCTGCCGATTCCTCCTCCGCTACCAAGGGAGAAACGGTGGCTGATACCATACGGGTAATGTCCCAGTTCGCAGACATCTGCGCCATGAGACACCCCAAGGAGGGCGCAGCCTTTGTGGCTGCCGAGAAATCCGGGATACCGGTAATAAACGCCGGGGACGGAGGACATCAGCACCCCACCCAGACACTTACGGATCTGATGACCATAAAGGCCTTAAAGGGGCATTTTGACGATCTGACGGTGGGTATGTGCGGAGACCTTAAGTTCGGCAGGACCGTGCATTCACTGATCCGTGCCCTGGTCAGGTATTCCAATGTTAAATTCATCTTTATATCTCCGAAGGAGCTGATGCTTCCAAGTTATATAAGAGATGATCTCTTAAACCGGAACAATATTGCCTACAGGGAGGTCACAAAGCTTGAGGATGTGCTTCCGAGCCTGGATCTCCTCTATATGACAAGGGTACAGAGGGAGAGGTTCTTTAACGAGGAAGATTATGTGCGCCTAAAGGATTTCTATATCCTTGACAAAAAGAAGATGGAACTGGCAGGCAAGGACATGCTGGTGCTCCATCCCCTTCCCAGAGTGAATGAGATAGCAACAGAAGTGGATGATGACCCGAGGGCTGTTTATTTTGAGCAGGTCCGGTATGGTATGTACATAAGGATGGCGCTGATACTTAAGCTTCTTGATATAAAACCGGTATAGCAGCAGCTTTTGGGAATAAGTGAGGATCATTGATATATGCCTGAGATGAACAGAACCCAGTATAAGCTCCATGTGGGAAAAATAGAAGAAGGTTTCGTGATAGACCATATCCAGCCGGGAAACGGTATGAGGATTTACCGTGATCTGGGGCTGGACAAGCTGGACTGCGCCGTGGCCATAATCACAAATGCCTTCAGTATGAAGATGGGGAAAAAGGATATGATCAAGGTGGAAATGCCTCTCCGGGCTTATGACCTTGATATCATCGCATTTCTCGATCATTCCGCCACAGTGGACATTATAAAGAACGGAGAGATAATCGACCGCCCCAGGATGGAGCTGCCGAAGGAGATAAGAAATGTCATCTCCTGCAAAAACCCCAGATGCATTACCAGTGTTGAGCGGGAACTGGATCAGATATTCGTCCTGACGGATCCTAAGAACGGTACCTACAGATGCAGGTATTGCGAAACGAAATACAGGTAAGGGTCATAACGGCGCTTTAAGCCGGGCTTTTGTGACAGAGAATGAATATAAGAAAAGACAGGAAACGTTATGCTTCCTGTCTTTTTTTATAGTGCTCAAGGCGGCAGCGTATGGTTCTGACCGCCGGTATTTTATTCCTTCTCTCTTAAGGATTTTCCCTGTACTATCTCAAATTCAACTCCCGTGGAATTGGGCTCGTCGTTTTCAAAATTGTAGTCCTTTCCGGGGAGGATGGCGTTAAGTATTATTCCCACAAAGGATCCCACAGCAAGACCAGAGAATGAAAGGGTCATGGTTCCTGCGGATATTGCTATGCAGCCTGCGGATGAGTAGTTTATACCGATGGAAAGTACCATGATAAGGGCTGCTATGATGACATTTCTGCTCTTGCTGAAATCAACCTTTGTCTCAACGATGTTTCTTACACCAACTGCGGAGATCATTCCGTAGAGAACAAGGGAGATGCCTCCCATGGTAGCGGCGGGCATTACTTCGATGATGGCGGAAAACTTGGGGCAGAAGGAGAAGATAACGGCCATTACCGCTGCAATGCGGATAACCCTGGGGTCATAGACCTTTGTAAGGGTGAGGACACCGGTATTTTCACCATAGGTGGTGTTGGCGGGAGCTCCGAAAAGGGAGGCAACAGTAGTTGCAAGTCCGTCTCCGGTAAGGGTTCTGTGAAGTCCCGGATCTTTGATGAAGTTTTCTCCCACTGTTGAAGATATGGCCGAAATGTCACCGATATGCTCCATCATCGTAGCAAAGGCTATGGGGACGATAGTGAATACCGAGGTTATAAGAAGAGCGGTATTGGCGTTTCCTCCTGTGAAGATCGCGAAAACAGTACGGCTGAAATCCACGGGAAGTCCGATCCAGGGGGCTTCCGCAACGGGAGTGAAATCAATGATCCCTGCAATGGCAGCGGCTATATAGGAGCCTACAACACCGCAGATTATTGGAACTATCTTTATCATTCCCTTTCCCCAGATGTTGCATACCACGATTATAGCAATGGCCACAAGAGCAACCCACCAGTGGGTGGAACAGTTCTCTATGGCGGACTGGCTTAAGTTAAGACCTATGGCTATGATGATGGGCCCGGTAACAACGGGAGGGAAGTATTTCATTACCCTGTTTGCACCGAAGGCCTTGAAGAGGCCCGCCAGGATCAGATATATGAGACCTGCGATGGCAACACCGAAGCAGGCGTAAGGCAGAAGCTCCTTTTCGCCGTTAGGGGCAATGGCGGCATATCCTGCGAGAAAGGCAAAGGATGAACCGAGGAAAGCGGGAACTTTTTTCTTTGATATCAGATGGAAAAGCAGTGTACCGAGACCGGCAAAGAGAAGAGTGGTTGAAACGGAAAGGCCGGTTATTACCGGAACAAGAA
>JAFVEU010000292.1 GCA_017475845.1 Lachnospiraceae bacterium
ATCTCCCTTCAGAGCATGATCTATGTCCGGAAGGAGAAGAAGGATGAGAACGGAAAGATCAAGTCCGCTGTTCTCCACACCACCCTGGGAAGATGCCTCTTTAATGAGATAATCCCTCAGGATCTGGGATTTGTGGACAGGACTAAGCCTGAGAATGAGCTGGCACTTGAAGTGGACTTCATGGTGGGCAAGAAGCAGCTGAAGAAGATCATCGAGGCCATCATCAATACCCATGGTGCCATCAAGACAGCGGAATCACTGGATCACATCAAGGATATGGGTTACCATTACTCAACAATAGCATCCATGAGCGTGTCCATTTCCGACATGGTGGTTCCGGATTCCAAGCAGAAGTTCCTTGAGGATGCACAGAATACCGTGGATACCATCACAAGGAATTACCGCCGCGGACTCATCACCGATGAAGAGAGATACAACGAAGTCGTTGAGACCTGGAAGAACTGCGACGATTCCATTACAAAGGATCTGATGGCAGGGCTTGATCAGTATAACAATATCTTCATGATGGCTGATTCCGGAGCCAGAGGTTCCGATAAGCAGATAAAGCAGCTGGCCGGAATGCGGGGCCTGCAGGCTGATACGACAGGACATACCATAGAGCTTCCCATAAAGTCCAATTTCCGTGAGGGACTTAACGTGCTGGAGTACTTCATGAGTGCCCACGGTGCCAGAAAGGGACTTTCTGATACGGCGCTCCGTACGGCAGACTCGGGATATCTTACCAGACGAATGGTTGACGTCTCCCAGGAGCTGGTCATCCGTGAGATGGACTGCTGTGAGGCAAACAATCTGGATGAGATCCCCGGAATGGAAGTAAGCGCTTTCATGGACGGAAAAGGGGAGATCGAGCTTTTAGAGGCAAGGATAACAGGAAGATATTCCTGCGAAGATATCTATGACAAGGATGGAAACATCATTGTTAAGACCAACCACATGATCACTCCCAGAAGGGCAAAGCTCATCTGCAGTGTGGGCGTGAAGGACGGAAAGCCCGTTGAGACGGTAAAGATCCGTACGATCTTAGCCTGCAGGAGCCACAACGGTATATGCGCAAAGTGCTACGGAGCAAATATGGCCACGGGCGAGCCTGTACAGGTGGGTGAGGCAGTCGGCATCATAGCAGCACAGTCCATCGGAGAACCCGGAACACAGCTTACCATGAGAACCTTCCACACGGGAGGAATGGCCGGATCCGATATCACCCAGGGTCTTCCCAGAGTAGAGGAGATCTTTGAAGCCCGTAAGCCCAAGGGACTGGCCATAATCGCGGAGTTCGGCGGCAGGGTTGAGATCAAGGATACCAAGAAGAAGAGGGAAGTTGTAGTAACAAATTCCGAAAGCGGCGAGAGCAAGACCTATCTCATTCCTTACGGCTCCAGGATCAAGGTGCTTGACGGGGCTGAGGTTGAAGCCGGTGACGTTATCACCGAAGGATCCATCAATCCTCATGATCTTCTGAAGATAAAGGGTCTCCGCGCAGTACAGGATTACCTCCTTAAGGAAGTACAGAGGGTATACAGATCCCAGGGTGTGGATATCAACGACAAGCACATAGAGGTCATTGTCCACCAGATGTTAAAGAAGGTGGAGGTTGACGAACCCGGCGATTCGGATCTGCTTCCCGGCACCAGGATGGATGCCATAGAGCTGGATGATATCAACGAGAAGCTGATCGCAGAGGGTAAAGAGCCGGCTACTGCCACACAGATAATCCTCGGTATCACTAAGGCATCCCTGGCAACGGATTCCTTCCTGTCCGCAGCATCCTTCCAGGAGACCACAAAGGTTCTTACGGAAGCGGCAATAAAGGGCAAGGTTGACCATCTGATCGGACCTAAGGAAAATGTTATAATAGGAAAGCTTATCCCTGCGGGAACAGGCATGAAGCACTACAGAGATATCTCCCTGTCCACCGACTGGACCGGTGAGGAGGAAGATGAAACGGATGAGTATCTCCTGGACGAAGAGGCTGAAGTTTCCGGGGAAACAGCAGAGGAAGAAGTGGAGGAAACAGAGGAGATCGTAGACGTCAGCGAATAAAACGCCGCCGGTCAACGGAAATCCGCAAGTTCTTCTTGACATCCAAATATTGTTAAAGTAAAATATTTTAGCGTGTCGCATTATGACACGCTAAAATTCTGTGCCGTAAACATGCGGCAATGCCGTTTTTTGAATGGAGCGGCGAAAATACATTACAGAAAAGAGGTGAGACTTAAATGCCAACATTCAACCAGTTAGTTAAACAGGGCAGACAGTCAGCAGCAAAGAAATCAAAGTCACCTGCATTGCAGAACGGCTTCAATTCTCTGCAGAAGAGGGCTACAGCCACACTCTCTCCCCAGAAGAGAGGCGTGTGCACAGCGGTAAAGACTGCCACTCCTAAGAAACCTAACTCGGCGCTTAGGAAGATCGCCCGTGTGCGTCTTTCCAACGGAATAGAAGTTACTTCTTATATTCCCGGTGAAGGACACAATCTTCAGGAGCACTCCGTTGTACTTATAAGGGGTGGTCGTGTGAAGGATCTTCCGGGTACAAGGTACCATATCATCCGGGGAACCCTGGATACGGCAGGTGTTGCAAACAGAATGCAGGCCCGCAGCAAATATGGCGCCAAGAGACCGAAAGCAGCAAAAGCGTAACAGTCAGGTAACAGGTAATACGGTAATACAGTAGTGTTGGGATTTAAGTTATTCTTAATACCGCACGAACAAGGGAAGAGCCCTTGAGTACCGTTGAGTCGAATGACTCATGACCAGGAGGGAAGAAACGTGCCACGTAAAGGACATATTGTAAAAAGAGATGTGCTTGCAGATCCCGTATATAACAATAAAGTCGTTACAAAGCTCATCAATAACATCATGCTTGATGGAAAGAGGGGCATAGCGCAGAAGATTGTTTACGGTGCATTTGCAAAGGTTGAAGAAAAGGCCGGAAAACCGGCACTTGAAGTGTTTGAAGAAGCAATGAACAACATCATGCCTACCCTTGAGGTAAAGGCAAGGCGTATCGGTGGTGCCACATATCAGGTACCTATCGAAGTGCGTCCTGACAGACGTCAGGCTCTGGGACTCAGATGGCTTACCATGTATTCAAGGCAGAGGTCCGAAAAGACCATGGTCGACAGGCTTGCCAACGAGATCCTTGATGCTTCCAATAACACAGGATCAGCAGTAAAGCGTAAGGAAGACATGCACAAGATGGCAGATGCAAACAAGGCATTTGCACATTACCGCTTCTGATAAGCGGAGGAGCGATCTGACAGTTTTTGTTTTATGATTAGGAGGTAGATTCCTTGAGTAACGATCCAGGGAGAGAGTATCCTCTTGAGAATACCAGAAATATAGGTATCATGGCTCATATCGATGCAGGAAAGACGACTCTTACAGAGCGTATCCTGTATTATACCGGAGTCAACTATAAGATCGGTGAAACTCATGATGGTACTGCAACAATGGACTGGATGGCACAGGAGCAGGAGAGAGGTATCACCATCACCTCAGCTGCCACCACGTGTCACTGGACTGTTGAAGAGAATGCACAACCCAAAAAGGGTGCGAGTGAACACAGAATCAATATCATAGATACGCCGGGACACGTAGATTTTACGGTAGAAGTGGAGAGATCCTTAAGAGTTCTGGACGGAGCAGTAGGCGTTTTTGCCGCAAAGAGCGGTGTTGAGCCCCAGTCCG
>JAFVEU010000293.1 GCA_017475845.1 Lachnospiraceae bacterium
GATATATCAAACCAGTCGGATAAAGAGGGTACCCGGATACTTATAGAGCTTAAAAAAGGAGCGGATCCAGAGAACATCAAAAACCTTCTCTATCAGAAGACCAGGCTCGAGGACACCTTCGGCGTCAACATGCTTTCCGTGGTGAACGGGCGTCCGGAGACCATGGGCTTAAGGGGCATCATCTCCAATCACGTGGGCTTCCTTTATGAGGTAAATACCAGAAAGTATACCTCACTTCTTAAGAAGGATCAGGAAAAAAGGGAAGTGGAAGAGGGCCTTATCCGTGCTGTGGATGTGATCGATATCATAATCGCTGCCTTAAGAGGAGCTCAGAGCAGGGCAGATGCCCTTCACTGCCTTATGACCGGAGATACCGAAAAGATAAGATTCAGACATGCGGAAGATGAGCTCATGGCCCAGAACTTCTCCTTTACGGAAAGACAGGCCAATGCTATTCTCGATATGCGTCTCCACAGGCTTATAGGCCTCGAGATAGATGCGCTTATAAAGGAGCACGGAGAGACCGTAAAGCGGATAGCGGAGTACGAAGACCTGCTGACCCATCCCGATTCCATGAAAAAAGCCATAATAAGGGATCTGGACAGGTATTCCAAGGAATTCGGCAGGGACAGGAAGACTGAGATCATAAATGCCGGAGCTGCGGTATTTGAAGAAAAGCCAATGGAAGAAGCGGATGTTTACTTCCTTCTTGACCGCTTCGGCTATGCAAGGACCGTGGATACCGCCACCTTTGAAAGAAATGAGGATACCGCAAGAGCCGAGAACAGATACTGCATACTGGTAAAGAATACAGGCAGGATCGTAATTTTTACTGCCGGTGGACAGGCCCATCTTATAAAGGTTACCGACGTGCCCCACGGTAAATTCAGGGATAAGGGGAAGCCCGTAGACAATATCTCCAATTACGACAGCTCCAAAGAGGAAGCGGTATACGTTGACAGCCTTTCCAATGTGGTGTCTTCAAAGCTTTTGTTCCTTACAAAAAAGGCCTTCGGCAAGGTGGTGGACGGATCCGAGTTCGATGTGCTGAAAAGGACAGTGGCTGCCACAAATCTGTCGGAGGATGACGAGCTCCTTATGATCACGCCTCTTTCCATGGAGACCAGGCAGATCCTCATGCAGAGCCTGAAGGGCTTCTTCCTCCGCTTCGCTCTTTCGGAGATACCGGAAAAGAAGAAGGGCGCCGTGGGGGTAAGGACCATGAAGCTCTCTGCGGATGACAGGCTGGAAGAAGCATATCTCATGAATTTTGCGGATGAGAGGACCATTTCCTATAAGGGAAAAGAAATACCCATGACCTGTGTAAAGAATACCCACAGGGATACTAAAGGAACCAGGATCAGGGTGTAAGTTTGATGCAGGATAAGCGATGGGACACTGATGCCTGCGGAATAAGGTAAAAGTATGAGAGTTATTGCAGGAAGTGCAAGAAGACTGAAATTAAAGACCCTTGACGGTCTTGAGACCAGGCCTACCCAGGACATCATAAAGGAGACCTTATTTAACGTGATCCAGAATGAAGTGCCGGGTTCCAGATTTCTTGATCTTTTTTCCGGAAGCGGAGCCATCGGGATAGAGGCTCTTTCCAGAGGAGCCAGGGAGGCTTTCTTTGTGGAAAATAACAGAAAGGCCGTAAAGATCATAGAGGAAAACCTTGAATTTACAAAGCTTAAGGATAAGGCCAGGGTCATCACCGCCGATGTGATGGTGGCCTTAAACCAGATTGAAGGATCCGGAAAATTTGATATAATCCATTTAGATCCTCCCTATGATCTGGGACTTGAGAAAAATGTTCTTAAATACCTGATGTCCTCGGAGCTTGCGGACAGTGAGACACTGATCGTCATAGAAGCCTCCACTGACACGGATTTCTCCTTTCTGGAGGAAACAGGCTGCAGGATCATAAAGGAAAAGATCTATAAGCATAACAGACATCTCTTTATCAATAAGTACAGGGGGATACTATAATGAGCAGGGCGGTCTATCCCGGTTCCTTTGATCCGGTGACCAAGGGACATCTCGATATCATCAAAAGGGCTGCAAAGATGTTTGATGTCCTTACGGTGAGCGTTCTCAACAATTCGCAAAAGAGTCCGTTGTTTTCTGTAGATGAACGTGTTAATATGTTACGAAAAGCTTGTCGGGATATCCCGAACGTAAATATTGATTCCTTTTCCGGACTTACGGCTTCCTATGCGGAAAAAACCGGTACGGACGTTATAATCAGGGGACTGAGGGCGGTAACGGATTTCGAATACGAGCTGCAGATGGCCCAGACCAACCGGAAGATCCTGCCAACTCTTGACACGGTATTCCTGACCACCAGTCTGGAGTATGCCTATCTTTCATCCTCCATTGTGAGGGAGGTGGCGTCCTATGGCGGGGATATAAGCGAATTCGTTACGGAAGAAGTGGCGCAGGCTGTTTACTTAAAATTATCGGGAGAAAAGCGTAATGGTTAGTAAGATAGAACAGATAATAGAAGAGATCGAAGAACTCATAGACGGCTGCAAATATGCCACCTTCTCCAGTACGAAGATCCTTGTGGACAAGGAAGAGATCGATGAGCTCCTTCATGAATTAAAGACCCATACTCCTGATGAGATCATGCGCTGTCAGAAGATCATCAGCAACAAGGAAGCCATCATGGAGGATGCCACAAATAAGGCGGATGCTCTTTTGAAGCAGGCTCAGGCCTTCAGTGACCAGATGGTGAGCGAGCATGAGATTCTTCAGCAGGCCTATGCCCAGGCAGGAGATATCGTAAACCAGGCAAAGCTCCAGGCTCAGGAGATACTCGCTTCGGCTTCCGGCCAGGCTCAGGAGATCCAGACCTCAGCCATGCAGTATACGGACGATTCCCTGGCTTCTATCCAGGATATACTTGTGGCCTCCATTCAGGAGACCCAGGCCAATAACAATAACCTTATCAATTCCCTGTCCCAGATACTCACAGTGGTAAATGCCAACAGGGCAGAGCTCCATCCCGAAGAGGAGGAGCTGGCCAGGAATGCGGCCATCGCAGAGAGGGCGGAGGCTGAGAGGCTCCTGATGCAGGCAAATAATCCGGAAGGCGTACAGGCGCCTGTTGAAGCTACTCAAATGGCGGAGCCTGAGACAGCTCCCGTTATGGAAGCACCTGTTGAAGCCGCTCCGGCTGCAGTGCCTCCCAAGACAGATCCCGGTGATGCACCTGCACCCAGAGCCATGGGCGGGGTTATCCGCGGAGGTTTTGCAAAATCCATCCTTGAAAAA
>JAFVEU010000294.1 GCA_017475845.1 Lachnospiraceae bacterium
CCACCTATTATGATCCCGCACTTTTTACATCAAACATTTTCTCCATCCTCCATGAGACGGGACATGCTCTCTTTGAGCTGCTGCAGCCGGAGGAGAATTTCGAATACTTTATAGCCGATAACAAGACCCAGGGGATGCACGAATCCGTTGCCAGGTTTTATGAGAATATAATCGGGCGTTCCGAGGGCTTTATCCATTATATATATCCCGCACTTAAAGAGCTTATGCCGGACATACTCAGTGATGTTTCCGAAAGGGAGCTCTATGAGGCCGTGAATTATGTGAGTCCGTCCCTTATAAGGACCGACGCTGATGAGGTAACATATCCTCTTCATATCATCATAAGATATGAGCTGGAAAAGAGGCTTTTTTCCGGAGAGCTTAGGACGGACGACCTGCCGGGGGAATGGAACAGAATGTACGAAAAGTATCTGGGTGTTCGTCCCGGTGATGAAAGGGAAGGAGTGCTGCAGGATGTGCACTGGTCTTCATCCTTTGGCTATTTCCCCACCTATCTTCTTGGGAATATCTACAATGCGGCCTATTATTCCGTGCTGCAGAAGGACATGGATGTGGACAGCGTTCTCCGGAACGGAAAGATAAATGAGATCACCCGCTGGCTTAAGGAAAAGGTATTTTCAAAAGCCGACAGGCTTACTCCCGCGGAGTGGATAAAGGATATAACGGGAAAGGAACTGTCCGCTTCCGATTATGTCTCCTATCTTGACCGGAAATACTCGCTGATCTACGGGATCTGACGGTGCTGCCCTATGGAGGGATTCGGGAAGTTTTTTAAGAACAGGATGATTCCCCTGTGCCTGGCTTTAGCAGCATTTCTGATGGTACAGTACTTTATAGGCTATGCCTGCCCCCTGCTTAAATATACAGGCTTTTCCTGTCCCGGCTGTGGTCTTACCAGAGCCTGGAGGTGTTTTCTTACAGGAAATCTGAAGCAGGCTCTTTACTGGCATCCTCTTTTTCTTCTGCCGGTCCCCACAGTCATCATCATGCTGATGGAGGACAGGATCCCGGGAAAGATATACACAGTCATAATGTCGTTGATAGCTGCTGTGTTTATCATTGTATATATAATGAGGATGGCAGCGGGGGATCCGGTTCTGGAACATGATTTTCATAACGGTCTGATCTGGCAGCGGTTTGTTCAGATCAGGGATTTTATAAAGGGGTTTACGGGCTGATGTCCAATTCGTCAAGATGGTATAAACTTGATAATGCAGCAAAGATAGTGCCTTCCCAGGCTCACGGGGCGGATACCAGGGTGTTCCGGCTCACTGCGGTGCTTAAGGAGGATGTGAATAAGGAGTTGCTGGAGCAGGCATTGCAGGAGGTGGCTCCGGAATTTCCCATCTTTAATGTGGTCCTGAAAAAGGGTATCTTCTGGTATTACCTGGAGGACAGTGAGATAGTGCCGGTCGTATCGGAAGAGGGGGATTATCCTCTGGAACCCCTGTATTATCCGGGAAAAAGGAATCTCCTGTACAGGGTGAACTATTACAGGAACAGGATAAATCTGGAAGTGTTCCACGTCCTTTCCGACGGCACCGGGGCCTTTATGTTCTTAAGGCACATAGTGGCCAGATATCTGGAGATAAGGTATTCCCTGGACAGTGTCCATTTCGATGATGATGTTTCGTCCATGCAGGAAAACAGCACGGATGATTTCGATACCTTCTATGAAAAGAGCGCGAGTCTGGAGCAGCTTAAAAACATGGAGTCAAAGCGGGCCTGGCAGCTGAACGAGGAAAAGGATCCGAACCTCCGCTGTCATCTTCTGGAAGGAGTGATCTCCGCTAAAAAATTCCTTGAGAAGGCAAAGGAAAACAGTACCACGGTGGGAGTGCTCTGCGTGGCCCTGTATATAGAAGCCGCCATAAAGAGGATGACTGTCAGGCAGAAGAAACGGCCCATAGTGGTGAGTGTGCCGGTCAATCTCCGGCAGTTCTATAATTCCTTTACCGCAAGGAATTTCTTTTCCGTGATAAACATCTCTTATGATGCCACTGAGTACAACGGAAGCCTGGAAAGGATCATTTCCGTTGTGAAGAGTGAATTTGAAGGACAGCTCTCCAGGGAAAAGATAAATGAAAACATGAATTCCTATGCGGCGCTGGAGCATAATATCGCGGTGAAGATGATCCCTCTCTTTATAAAGGATATAGGGATCTCCCTTTTCAGCATGTTTGCCACCAGGGGAGTCACCTGTACCATGTCGAATCTCGGAAAGATCGAGATGCCGGAGGAGCTTAGGGAATACATAGACTATTTCAGCGCCTTTATGGCAGCACCCTCCGAACAGGTCTGCGTTTCCACCTTCGGGGACAGGATGGTGTTCGGCGAGGTGAGTCCCTATGTGACCCACGGAGTGATGATGAATTTCTTC
>JAFVEU010000295.1 GCA_017475845.1 Lachnospiraceae bacterium
GACTCCTGCGTACCCAAAGCTATTTTTTCGGGTCTCGTCCGTACTCACCCTCCAACATACTACGGACTGGATACCGTTATTCCTCTTCTCGTCCGTATATGCTCATGAGCCTCCTACGTACCAAATGCCATTTTTTCGGGTCTCGTCCGTACTCACCCTCCAGCTTACTACGGACTGGATGCCGCTTTTCCTCATTTCGTCCGTATACGCTCATGAGCGCCTGCACAATCACGGGAAAAGTTGTTTATTTTGCATGTTTTAAGATTGTGATGAAAAGGCTGTTTTTTGCTTAAAAAATCATCTTGACGTGGACGGCAGCCTATGCTATAGTTATTGAGCTTGGGCGGAAGCCCCTTTTTTGTTGTCTCTAAACCGGGGACAGGAGGGGAGCCCGGAATGATGGAATCCTTATCTGTCCGGAGGCTTACAGCAGCGGGCGGATATGAATAATGAAAGGAGCGGCAGCAAAGACATGAGGACCAGAGTAACGCTTGCCTGCACAGAGTGCAAGAACCGTAATTACAACACAACCAAGGATAAGAAGACCCATCCCGAGAGAATGGAGATAAAGAAGTACTGCAAGTTCTGCAGAACCCATACACTGCATAAGGAAACAAAGTAAAGGCAGGATTACAGGAAATGAGTGATAGTCAGAATAATACATCTGCTTCCGAAAAAAGAAGCAATTCAGAATCCGGACTTCAGTCGTTTTTTAAGGGAGTTAAGACGGAATTCCGCAAGATAATCTGGCCGGACCGTGAGTCCCTTATAAAGCAGTCTGCTGCTGTAGTTATTGTGTCTGTGATAATCGGTGCCATTATCGCCGTTATTGACCGCGGCGTACTTTACGGTATTGATTTTCTGCTGAAGTGATCCGGACTAAAAGACGATAGGACTACGGAAGGGATATATATGGCTGAAAAAGCACAGGAAGAAATGATGGATATGAAGGAGAACATCGATGCTGAAACAGCGGAGGCAGTTCAAACTGCCGGCGGTGAAAGCAGCCCCGATGAGAAGAAGATACCTGACAATGCACGGTGGTATGTGGTCCACACCTATTCCGGATACGAGAACAAGGTGAAGACGGACCTGGACAAGACCATAGAAAACAGACATCTGGAGGATCTGATCCTGGAAGTGAGGATCCCCACCCAGATGGTTTCCGAGCTGAATTCCAAGGGACAGAGAAAGACTGCCGAGAGAAAGATGTTCCCGGGATATGTTCTGGTGCATATGGTAAATACCAACGATACCTGGTATGTGGTAAGAAATACCAGAGGCGTCACAGGCTTTGTGGGTCCGGGAAGCGAACCCATTCCCCTTACGGAGGAAGAGATGAAGCCTCTCGGTATCCATGTGGAGAACATGGTGGTTGACTTCGGCGTTGGCGATACAGTTGCCGTTGTTGCGGGAGTCTGGAAGGATACCATAGGGGAGATCACCCGTATGGATATGAATAAGAAGACCGCCACCATTACGGTTGAACTCTTCGGACGGGGAACCTCCGTGGAGATCAGTTTTGATGAGATATCCAAGATGCGCTGAAGCGTGTCATGAGATATATTGGAGCATTTTGCTGAAGCAAAACGCTCCAAACAAGGAGTGCCGCACATTTAAATGCGCTTCGCGCAGGTGCGTCACGTGCAGCATCCCGCTGACGCGGCACGCTGCAAGGAATGGGAGGGACGATCCTTTCCCGGATAACCACAAAGGCAGAAATGCCGGAATAATAAGGAGGGCAATATGGCCAAGAAAGTAGAAGGTTACATCAAGTTACAGATCCAGGCCGGCAAAGCAACACCTGCACCGCCGGTAGGTCCCGCTCTGGGACAGCACGGTGTGAACATTGTTGAGTTCACAAAGCAGTTCAACGCAAGGACTGCCGACAAGGGCGATTACCTTATCCCCTGCGTCATCACTGTTTATACCGACAGAAGCTTTTCATTCATCATCAAGGAACCCCCTGCAGCAGCTCTTATAAAGAAGGCCTGCAAGATCCAGAAGGCATCCGGAGTTCCCAACAAGCAGAAGGTAGCAAAGCTCTCAAAGGCAGATCTCGAAGAGATAGCAAAGAGGAAGATGCCTGACCTTAATGCCGCTTCCCTTGAAGCTGCAATGAGCATGATCGCCGGCACCGCACGTTCCATGGGTGTCGAGGTAGAAGGTTAAGGAGGGCTTGACAGATGAAACACGGAAAGAAATATATGGAAGCTGTCAAGGAAATTGACAGGATGAAGCAGTACGAGCCCGCTGAGGCAATGGAGCTCGTAAAGAAGGTTGCAGTAGCAAAGTTTGATGAGACTATAGAAGTACATATCCGTACAAGTCTGGATTCCCGTCACGCTGACCAGCAGGTGAGAGGCGCCGTAGTACTTCCCAACGGAACAGGACGTTCCGTTAAGGTGCTGGTATTTGCAAAGGGTGCCAAGCTGGATGAGGC
>JAFVEU010000296.1 GCA_017475845.1 Lachnospiraceae bacterium
AAAGGGATCATGGTAATTCCGTCAAAGCTGCAGCTCTCCACAAATGTATCCATGATGCGCGGTTCTTCTCCCCACCAGATAGGGTATCCGATATAGACCGTTGTATATCCGTCAAACGATATCGCATCACTTCCGATCTCCGGTCTTACGGATGCATCATTCTGTTCCTTAGTTGAGCGGCTGTTTGGATCATTCCAGTTCAGGTCAGCATCTGTGTACTCCTGTGCCGCCCTGATCTCATACATATCTGCACCGGTGATCCTTTTGGTATATATGTCCTCCAGATAGTCTATTCTGACTTCGTGTCATAATAAATAATAATCATTATCTGACGCCGTGTCAATATATAAAATATTCAAGATAACTCACCACCTTTAGGTGGTGGGAATATCTTGATTTCGGGTGCGGGGTTATAAGCCCCGTACCCGAAGAGCTGCGTAAGCAGCGATTTTATAACGAGCAAAAAGCGAAGTGTCTGCGAGTTTAACTTCTTAAACAAAAAAGGACGCATAAACATTACTGTTATACGCCCGGTGTTATAAAAAAGACATCTGTAAGCTATTCCTATCAGAGTATCTTTTATAATATGATCATGCCCTTACCGGAGATATCTTCCGGCGAGTCCCTACAGAATAGACAGGATCCCTTCGTTTGAATGATTGGCCTGGGCCAGTACCGACTGACCCGCCTGTATTAAGATATTCTGCTTTGCGTACACTACCATTTCCGAAGCCATATCCGTATCCCGGAGCTTGGATTCAGAGGTGGTGGTGTTTTCTATTACGTTCTCCAGGTTACGGATGGTATGCTCCATACGGTTCTGCAGGGCTCCGTAGTAGCTGCGCACGCCGCTCACCAGCTTTATCGCATCCGAAAAGCTGTCAATGGCACTTCTTGCACCCTCCATGGAAAGAGCGTTCTGAGCAGTACCGGCCTCTTTATTGAAATTTCCCACTTCTGAGAGCCCCAGATCCGCACTGGACATGCGGAAGAGCTTCAGGGTGATCCTGTTACTCTCAAGGTTGTCAGACCCCGCCTGGATACTGAAGGCGTTAGCATTAGGACCGAATTCGTTCAACGCATCGGTGGTGATGTTTTTCAGGTCAATAAAGATCTTCTGGGGATGTTCACTGCTGTCATCCAGCACATCCTCCGCCCCGGCAGATAAGCCTCCGTCTGCGATCACCGAACCTGCTCCACCGGCACCGGTGGCTTCAGTCAAAGCCCTTACAAAGGCCACTCCGTCATTGGCACCGTTATTGATATCATTTATGACCGAGTCATAGGTCTTTGAGGATCCCGCACCGCTTAAGAGATCATTCACAACCTGTTTAAGAGTTTTGTTCGGGTTGTCGATAAGAGCCTGGAAGACCGTATTCATTCCCTCTGCGATGGAAGAGTCACTGACTGTTGACTGGCCGCTTACGAGGTGCCCCAGATATGCGGCTGCCAGATATCCGTGGCCGTACACTCTGTTGGAATAGGCATTATTATTGGCAATACTGTCGCTTATCTTGTACTTTTTCAGATAATTGCCGATCTTCGTATCAACGTCGCTGCCTCCGGCGGCAACGATGGTTTTCAGGTCATCATTCCATCCGGTTGTGAAACCTCCTCCCGTGAGCTGGGCGGTTCCCTCCGTAAACCATAACGGCAGATCCTCCGCACCTCCGGGACACATCCTTGCTGACATGGTTGCATCCATCACTGCATGCATCATTTCATGGGCAATGGTGGATTCCAGTTTGCCGAGTTTTGATGAATTGTTCTTTATATCGTCCTCTGAAAAGTCGGCACTGTCCACCTTCATGGAGAGCTTGGAAAGCTCCTGATTCCCGGACTTAAATGATCCCTGTACATAGGCAAGGGTTCCGTTCGGTCCGTCTATATATGAGATATCAAGGGCCATCTTCAGCTTATCGGAGCTGCTTCCGTATGCGTTAAGGGCATCACTCAGGGAATCGAAGGTCCCAAGTATCTGGTTCACCGCATTGGGAACAAATTCCCCTGCGATCTTATCCGCCAGAGCGTTTCCAGTGTTAACCGCGGATCCGCTTCCCACTCCGGGACTCCCCGATTCATGAGTGATCTTTGTAACTCCCCTGCTGTCCAGATCCAGTGTATAGCTGTTAGAGGTGACAACTGTAGCCAGGGCCGGGTGAAGTCCCGACTCCGGAAAGAGCTTCATCTCGTTGAATTTTGTATTTGTGGAGATCTGGTCTATGGCTTCCTTCAGCTGCTGTATCTCCGCATTTATATCCGCCCTGTCCGAAACGGACATGGTACCGTTTGCCGCCCTTACTGCCAGCTCATTTCCCCTCTGCAACATGGCGTGTACCTCTTCCAGAGCTCCGTCCGCGATCTGTACGGCAGATATCCCGTCCTCCGCATTCCGACTGGCCTGTGTAAGCCCTCTTATCTGCTTCCGCATCTTTTCCGATATGGAAAGCCCTGCCGCATCATCCGCGGACCGGTTGATCTTATAACCCGAGGACAGCTTTTCTATAGACTTTGCCTGGAGCCCAAGGTTCAGGCTGTACATCCTCCGGGCATTCAATGCCGTTAGATTATGTGCCACTACGTTCATTAATTTACCCTCCCTTATCTTTACTTTGAGAGTCCTTCCATGAAATCTGCTTTCCCCTCTTCATCTATATATAGGGGTCAGATAACACTTCATACAATATATCGTATTTCTGTGATACGAATTAACCCAATTTGCACATTCGGTCGTTTTTGATGTCTATTTGGTAATTCGACCTTTTGTGTTTTTGCCGATTTGTCACGAAAAACAACCGATGTGTCAAAATCTATTGAAAATAAGGCAGATTGTTGTCATAATGAATTGCTAAAAATTTCGGCAGAGGATATTTCTATATGAAAAAGATGGTGGAAATCGATGTGATCATCGATGAGGATTACGCTGATCCCAAAGTGCTCATTTTTTCCAAGGAAAAGACCGAGCAGGTAGAGAACATAATATACGCCATCGAAAATGCTTCGGAAAATGACTTCCCCTCGATCCCGGCCCATTTGGAGGGCGAAAGGCTTGTGATACTTTCCCAGAGGGAGATCATCCGGGTTTTTTCGGAGAACCGCAAGGTCTTTGTCCAGACGGAAGACAATGTATATTACGTTAAGAAAAATATGTCTGCAATGGAGGAGCTCCTTAACAACAAGCGTTTTATCCGGATCTCCCAGTCGGAGATCATAAACCTTTATAAAGTAAAGCATTTTGACATCAATATCGCAGGCACCATAGGCATAGAATTTGATGACGGCACGAAATCCTGGGCTTCAAGAAGCCGTGTTAAGGCCATCAAAGATATGCTGATGTAGGGGGGTGGTGATCTGTATGAAAATGGACTTAAAATCCAGAGCGGTGGTCTTAGCCTCTTTTGGCTTCGCTTTTGGAATGCTCCTGGGGGTTGTTATCACTTCAATTACCGCTACACTTTCAATGGCAGACGGAAAGGTATATCTCTGCGCACCGGAATTTACCCGCTTTATCGGAAATGAGCTTATAGCCTTTTTGATACAGGCAGTCTTAAGCGGAATTTACGGAGCCGTGGGAGTGGGTGTGTCGGTGGTTTACCGGATTGAAAACTGGAGCTTAGTCAAGGCTACCATGGTTCACTTTTTTGCCACGGTATCCATGTACTACCTAGTTGCGGGGTTTCTGAGATGGTTCTCTCCTTTTATCGACCCTATGGAATCCCTTATTATGCTTGTTATCTTCGTGGTAGTTTATGTGATGATCTGGTTCTCCCAATATATCAGTTACAAAATCCAGATCTCAAAGATAAACAGGGAACTCAATCTCCTCAAAACGAAAAAAAAGGGGGGCGCCCTTCTTTAATGAACCGGCAGCTACTGCAGCTATACTCAGCTTAAAAAGGAACAGATATGGCACTTAAGATCTTACTTACCGGAAAAAACCGTAGGATAGCGGGAAATATATCAGAGCATCTTATGGGAGACAAGGGCTACAAGGTGGTGGAATGCGATCCCACCTATGATGAGCTCTTCAAAGCTATCCCCAAGGAAGCACCCCAGATCATGATCATCTGCTTAGGAGATGAGGAAAAGGATACCATAAGAGTTTTTGATGCTCTGCTGGACAGGGAAGAGATGGAAACCATCCCTGTTATTGTTGTGGCCAACAACGAAGACTTAAAGACCTTTAAGACTTATATAAAACTTAACAAGCTCTTTTTCCTCCCAAGGCCGGTATCAATCCTGTCACTCTATTCCATGCTGGCTGAAGTGGAGAAAAAAATTGAAATTCTCCCGGAGGAAGAAAAACCCGGAGATGATCCCTGGAAGGAACCTCAGATCCTGCCTGAAAACCATATCAGGAGAAAAAAGATACTGGTGGTGGATGACGATGCGGAACAGCTGGCACAGATAAAGGGGCATTTGGAGGAATTCTATGACGTGACTGCGGTCCGCTCAGGCTTCGACGCCCTGAAGTATCTTGAAAAGCACGAGGTCGACCTTATGCTCTTAGACTACATCATGCCGGTGATGGACGGTCCGAAGGTGCTCTTCCGCTTAAGGACCACCCGGGCCCATACCAGACTGCCGGTCATCTTCCTTACCGGCATGACCGACAGGGAAAAGGTGGTGAAGACCCTGGTGGAGTTAAGGCCCAGGGGTTATCTGATAAAACCCGCGAAGAAATCGGAAATCGTGGCAAAGATCATTGATGTTTTGGGATAAGTATTTTAAGGAAAGGGGAACGGTATGAATTTTGATCTTGAAAACATCACAGGGGCAGGCATAGACTTAAAAACAGGCTTTGATTATACGGGAGGGCAGGACAGATATGTTTCCGCCCTTCAGCGCTATTATAAGTCTTCGGAAAGTAATATGGAAAAGATCCGTGATTTTCTGAACAGGGAGGATAC
>JAFVEU010000297.1 GCA_017475845.1 Lachnospiraceae bacterium
AACCCGGATTCCAGGCCTTTCTCGGTAGATGAATTCTGTGATACCTACGAGCAGATCGCTGAGCTTCAGAAGGAAGGCCTTGTAAGGAATATCGGTATCTCAAACCTCACCATCCCGAAGCTTGAGGCGGTACTTCCCAGGCTTTCCGTAAAGCCCGCGGCCTGTGAGCTGGAGATACATCCCTGCTTCCAGCAGAATGAGCTCATGCAGTATCTTATGGACCATGACATACTTCCTGTTGGCTATATGCCTCTCGGAAGCCCGAGACGCCCCGAAAGGGATATCGTAGAGACCGACATCAACGACATGGCCGAGCCCGTGATCACGGAGATCGCAAAGGCTCACGGCGTCCATCCCGCTCTTATCTGCCTTAAATGGGCACAGCAGAGGGGAGAGATGGCAATACCCTTCTCAATACATAACTATGTTGCGAATCTTAAGTGCGTAACGGAGGATCCTCTGTCAGATGAGGAAATGAAGGCTATAGGAACCATGGAAAGGAACAACCGCCTTGTAAAGGGGCAGGTATTCCTGTGGCCCGGAGCCGAAAGCTGGCATGACCTCTGGGACGAGGACGGAGTAATAGTACAGTAGGAAAAAGAGAAAGAGAAGAGGATCACTCATGCCTGCTACCATCAAGGATATAAAAGAAGAGACGGGGCTGTCCCTGGCGACCATATCCAAATACCTTAACGGAGGAAATGTACTTCCCAAAAACAGGGAAAAGCTGGACGCTGCAGTGAACAAGCTCCACTACCAGGTGAATGAGATCGCCAGAGGGCTGGTGACCAACAGCACCAGGACCGTAGGGGTAAGCGTTTTCGACATCACGGATGTATTTAACGGAGTGATCCTCCACGAGATAGGGGTACAGCTTTCAAAGCTCGGCTACGGCATGCTCATAGTGGATTCCGCCAATGATCATGAAAGGGAGGCAAAGAATATCCGCTTTCTTGTGAACAAGAAGGTTGACGGTATCATCTCCCTTCCCGTGGCCGGAAGCTCGGAGGTTTTGAATCCCGCTTTCGGAGCGGATATCCCGGTGGTATTGCTGGACAGGCAGTACTGGGACCGCTCCCTTGACAGCGTCACCATAAATAACAGGGAAGCTGCAGCGGGGGCTGTAAAGTATCTTATCGATAACGGCCACAGGAAGATCGCCGTTATCTGTGCCAAAAAAGAATTCACGGGCCGGGAGAGATATGACGGTTTTATGAAAGCCATGGATGAGGCCGGTCTCCCGGTACCCGTGGAATATATAGAGGACGGAGATCACAGCATGGAACACGGCTATGCCGCCATGAACCGTCTTTTAAAGCTTGAAGACCGCCCCACAGCCGTATTCTCCAGCAATTACGGCATCAATATGGGGGTGATCATGGCCCTGAACGAATCCCAGATCAACTGCCCCGAGGATATTTCCGTTATGGGCTTCGATAAACTTATGCTTTCCAACGTATTAAAGACACAGCTCACTGTTATAGAACAGCCTATGGAACGTTTCGGGCAGAAGGGCGTGGAGATCCTTATGCAGAGGATAAACGAAAAGAAGGAAAACAAGGGAAGTCTGGGTGACGAAGGGCATATTAACATTGTTCTCAGAACAAGAATGCATATTGGCGGTTCTGTCAATAAGATCTCTCATTAAATTATTAAAAATAACAGAAATCACTTGACATTATTATCGTTATATAGGATAATTGCCAAAGAGCGAAACGTTTCACCTTTTTCTTCTCAAAATGTTGTACAAAAGGCGAAGACAGGAGGAAGCTGATGGAAAAGTTCAAACAAAATCCTCTGGTAAAAAAACTGGGATTTAACAGGATAGTTCTCTGCGGAGTGCTTATCCTCATGTATATCTTCTTCTCGATACTGGTTCCCGCCGTTACAGGATCGCAGTTCGCGGGGATGAGCCACATAATGGGAGCATTGAATTATGCTTATTTCCTCGGATTTCTTTCCCTGGGTGTTACCTTTGTGATAGCCACGGGAGGTATCGACTTTTCGATAGGACCGGTAATGTTCTGCTGCGGCCTTGTTTCCGGTTACTGCCTTATGACCTATAATATGCCGCTTCCGGTATGCCTCCTGATAAGCGTTCTGATCGGCGCTCTCTTCGGACTCTGGAACGGATATCTGGTGGCATACTGGAGCGTTCCTCCCTTCATCGTATCCATGGCTTCCATGAATATGGCCAAGGGAATAGCTTCCGTATTTACAAAGACCCAGTCTGTGAGCTGGCCCAGATCCACCGATGCCAACGGCTGGTTCAGAAACCTTATAAAGATGGGCGGCATCCCCACCGGACTGATCTGTTTCCTGGTGGCGGCCGTTATCTGCGCCATCATTTTGAATAACACCAGATTCGGACGCTACATCATCTGTCTCGGCAGCAACAAAGAGGCAGTGAGGCTTTCGGGTGTGGATACCAGAAAGTGGCAGATGTTTGCATATCTTATGTGCGGACTTCTGGTAGGTATCGCCACCATATTCTTCGTAGGAACATATACCACGGTACAGCCCGGTTACGGAGACCAGTACAATAACGAAGCCATTGCGGGCTGCGTTATGGGAGGCACCTCCATGGCGGGAGGTCTTGCGTCCATCGGAGGAACGGTGATAGGAGTGTTCATCATCTCACTTCTTCAGGAAGGGATCCTGGCGCTGAAGCTTACCAAGGACGTACAGCTCATCATCACCGGACTCATCGTTATCGTTGCTGTATATGCGGACGTAATGGCAAGACGCAGGAAGAACTGATAAGGGAAGGAGATACTCATGGGTGAAGTCATTCTACAGATGAAGGATATCGATAAATCTTTCCCCGGCGTGCATGCCCTCGATCATGTAGGTTTTGAGGTCAGAAGAGGCGAAGTACATGCCCTTATGGGTGAGAACGGCGCCGGAAAATCCACGCTGATGAAGGTTCTTACCGGTATCTACAAGAAGGATTCCGGAAGCATCATATACAAGGGAAAGGAAGTGGAATTCCACAATACCAGGGAAGCTCAGGATAACGGAGTTGTAATCGTGCATCAGGAGCTGAACATGGTGGGAGATCTTTCCGTGGCGCAGAACATCTTTATCGGACGGGAGCCCAGAAAGGGTCTGCGTATCGATGACAAAAAGATGATCGAAGATTCAAAAGCGCTCTTTGACAGGCTTCGTATCGACATAGATCCTACGGAAAAAATGAGCGAACTCACAGTGGGCAAGCAGCAGATGTGCGAGATAGCCAAGGCCATTTCCCACAATGCGGAGCTCATCATCTTTGACGAGCCCTCCGCTGCTCTTACGGAAAAGGAGATAGAGGATCTCTTTTCCATCATAAGGGATCTGAAAGCCCAGGATCTGGGGATCATCTATATATCCCACAGGATGGACGAGATAAAGGTCATCACGGACCGGGTTACCGTCATGAGAGACGGAGGCTATGTGGGAACCCTGATCACCGCAGACTGTACAAAGGAAGACATCATCAACATGATGGTGGGCCGTGTTATATATGAAAAACCCAAGGAAAAGAGTCTGGTACCCGATGATGCGCCGGTAGTGCTCAAGGTTGAGCACCTGAATGCCGGAAAGATGGTACAGGATGTTTCCTTTGAGCTCCGCAAGGGTGAGATATTAGGCTTCTCGGGACTTATGGGAGCCGGACGAACAGAGACAGCAAGAGCTATCTTCGGTGCGGATCCGAAGCAGAGCGGTGATATCTATGTGAATGGCGAAAAGGTTGAGATCAATTCTCCTGAGGATGCGGTAAAGCACGGTATAGGCTATCTTTCCGAGGACCGCAGAAGATTCGGTATAGTGGTTGGAAAGTCGATCGTCGAGAACTCGACCATGGCAACCCTCGAAGAGTATATGAACGGCATCTTCATCAATAAGGGCAAGGAAAAAGAAGCTGCCGAGAGATACATTAATGAACTGGGTACAAAGACACCTTCATCTGACCAGCTGGTAGTCAATCTTTCCGGCGGAAACCAGCAGAAGGTGGTCATAGCCAAGTGGCTGGTGAGGAACAGCGATATCCTTATCTTCGATGAGCCCACCAGAGGTATAGATGTAGGTGCCAAGAATGAGATCTACAAACTCATGAACAGACTGGCAGCTGAGGGCAAATCCATCATAATGATCTCCTCCGAAATGACCGAGATCCTTCGTATGAGCGACAGGATAGTCATCATGTGCGAAGGCAGGAAGACCGGAGAGGTCAAGATAGAAGAAGCTACACAGGAGCTGATAATGGACAAGGCTACACGCCAGATGTCCTGAAATGTCATGCCCCTGAGGGGGCAGGATCTGTGCGCTGCCGCGCGCCGAAGGCGCATCTGACCGGCAGTGCCCGATAAAAACCGGAGGCCGAAATGCAGAAAAAGAAATCACTCGGAATACTTTCAGATCAAAAGGGTATAGTTTTTATAATAGTGATCCTGCTTTATATCTTCTTTTCCATTATAAGCAAGGATTTCCGCAAATATTCCACACTGGTCATGATGCTGGATTCCACATATTACATCCTCTTAATGGCGATCGGTGTGACCTTCCCTCTTATAACCGGAGGAGTTGACCTGTCCATAGGAACTGGGATGATCTGTTACGGACTGACCGGCGGATATCTGGTGGTACAGAAGGGCTTCCCCACCTGGGTGGGGCTTCTGGTGGCTGTATCCTTCGGACTGATCATAGGAATAATTAACGGTGTGCTGATCGCGATCATGGATCTGCCTCCTTTCCTGGCAACACTCTGTACCTGCATGATGACAAGAGGACTGGGTTCCATCTGCGCAAAGAGCTTTGCCATTCCCTGGCCCGGAGCCAAGGCGGATGGAGGATGGTTCCACGCCATATTCAAGCTCACGGTGGGAGCCGGAAGAAAGGCGATGAATTACCCCGTTGGAGTCATTGTTCTGGCGGTCATAGTCCTGATAATGAGCTTTGTCCTTAACCACACCAGAGTCGGACGCTATACCATAGCCATAGGAAGCAACAAGGAGGCCACCAGGCTTTCCGGTGTAAATGTTAAGGCATACCACATCACGGCTTACGCCATCAGCGGACTTTTTGCGGGACTTGCAAGCCTTGCTTACGCGGCAGCCATTCCCACAATACAGCCCGGAACTGGTGCAGGTCTCGAGCTGGATGCCATAGGCGGAGCCATAGTGGGCGGCGTTTCTCCCACGGGAGGAGCCGGATCGATAATAGGAACCATGCTGGGAGTTTTCGTTATCCAGCTCCTGAAGACGGGACTTCCCTATATAGGTCTGGAAGCTAACTGGCAGCAGATCGTTACGGGTCTTGTGCTCATCGGAGCCGTTCTCATCGATGTCATCAAGCAGAGAAGGGCCGCACTGGAGGGCTGACCATCATCCTTTTAAGATATGTGACGGCAGAATGCCGATCCATATAAACCGGTCTTAATTATGATCGGAACACCACCGGAGAAAGGTGGAAACCATATAATTATTTTTCATAAAAGGAGGAAAATTATGAAAAAGAAGTTACTTGCAACTTTACTTACAGCAGCTATGACAGCTTCACTTCTGGCCGGCTGTGGCGGATCAGCAGCTTCAACCGATTCCGCACCCGCAGCAGCACCTGCAGCAGAGGAAGCAGCACCTGCAGCAGAGCCTGCTAAGGAAGAGGCAGCACCTGCAGCAGAGGAAGCAGCTCCCGCAGAGGAAGCAGCACCTGCAGAAGAAGCAGCACCTGCAGCAGAGGCTACAGCCAATGCAGGCGACAACGACAAGCTTGCAGGAACCCAGTTCGAGGGAACCACAGCTAAAGAGGCGTATAACTTTGCCATCGACGTTAAGTCATTCCAGTCAACATACTGGCAGGCAGCCCTTAAGGGTATGGATATGGCAGCAGCCGAGCTCGGCATCACCTATGATGCACACGGCCCCAACTCCGAGTCCGATATCGCTGACCAGGTTAACATGCTGAACGCAGACATCACATCAAAGCCCGCAGGAATCGGTCTTGCAGCCTGCGATACCACATCCGTTCTTGATTCCCTTCAGGATGCAAAGGATGCCGGCATCCCCGTTGTATGTTTCGATACCGGTGTTGCTGATGCTCCCGCAGGATCAGTAGTAGCTACAGTTGCTACAGACAACTCCCAGGCCGGAGAAGTTGCAGCCGAGAATATGTATGCAGCTCTTAAGGACGTTATCGGAAGCGCTGACAAGCAGGTTCGTATCGGTGAGATCAACCAGGATGCTACAGCTCTTAACATCCAGCAGAGAGGTCTCGGATTCATCAACAAGATGATCTCCCTCCTTAAGGCTGACGGAAAGACCGTTGCAGTAGTTGGTAACGAATTCTATGTAAACGCAGCAGAAGGCGCAGACGCTGACGAGGCTTCAGCAAACGTTGTCATCGAAGTAGCAGTTCCCGCACAGACCACTGTTGAGCTCTGCACAACCGAGGCTTCAACCATCCTTTCAAAGGAAGACACCATCGGCGTATTCGGTTCAAACCAGACAGCAGCAGAGGGACTCCTTGCAGCTAACTCCAACCTGAACCTTCTTGGAACAGACGCAGCAGCCGGCGAAGTGATCGGTATCGGATTTGACGCCGGATCAGTTATCAAGGGCGCTATCAACGACGGCACAATGTACGGCGCTGTTACCCAGTCTCCTCTGATGATGGGTTACTACTGCCTGTATGCTCTTACAAAGGCTGCTAACGGAGAGGCCGTTTCCGATCTTCCTACAAACGGATATTGGTACAACAAGGACAACATCAACGATCCTGAGATCGCTCCCAACCTTTATGACTAATAGCATATAATCTGTGCAAAATTAACAGCCCGCCGGGCAAAACCGGCGGGCTTTTTCTCTGAAATTCCGTCTAAAAAGAGGAGCGCCCCGGAGGCTCCTCACCTCCAGGGCTTATTATGAAAAAATCATCTAACAGTCTATGTTTACGTTAAGAATGATAACAATTTGTTATGAACAAAATATGAACGCAGGGTTAATATATGGTTAATTAGTACAATTAATTATTGTCATCTTCTGTGTTTATAGTGAAAATCGCACATATAGAGAGTTCGTATTGCGGTCAGTGTCTAAAAATGCTAAAATATCAAATCAGGAGGTTTTTGGGGGAAAAATGGACGATTTTATGGACAGCCTTGTAAAAGAGGTTGAAGGAAATATCAAGCCGATCCGTTCTGAAAAGATGGACGATCCTTTTGATGCCCCGAAACAGTCTAAAAGGTCTGCAGGACAGACGATCCGGGCGGTGAAAGAGCCGGTAACCCGGCCTGAACCCCAGCAGGTGCCGCAGCCAGTACCCCAGCAGGCACCGCAGCCAGCACCCCAGCCGGTGCCGCAGCCAGCACCCCAGCCTGCACCACAGCCCAGTCCACAGCCTTTACCCCAGAGCTCGTTTCAGAGCAGTATACAGCCCTCCTATCAGGGGCTGGCCCAGCCTGTTTATCAGATGAACATGCAGCCACAGCCCATCTTTCAGGAGCCTTTTCCACAGCCTGTATATCAGGCTCCGATGCCGCGTTCTCTGTTTACGGAACCGGCACCTGTCATGGAACCTGCCGCTCCCCGGGAAGAGAAGAAAGAGGAAGCGGCTGAAAAGAAAGAGAAGCCTTCAGAAGCTTCCGGTATAAGCAAGGACCTTATGAATGAGGTGGAAAAGGATCTTTTCCTCCATGTTCACAGGGAAAATGTAAAGTGTTACAGGAATACCCAGGCCACCATTATCGAGAATACAAATATGGTGAAGCAGGGACTTGAGGACAAGCATTCAAATATTCACAGCTGGCTGCTGATCCTTTTGGTGCTTTCCATTGTGAATCTCGGAGCAAATGCGCTGCTGATACTTCACATGATCTTCGGTTTTCTGTAATACAGGGAATGATAAGGAAATGAAATCAGGTACTGAGAAAATATATCAATATGCCATCCAGGGAGGGAATGCCCTTACCGGCGAGGTGGAAATAGGCGGTGCAAAGAACGCAGCCCTGGCCATACTTGCAGCTGCCATAATGACTGATGAGACCGTCACCATTGAAAATATGCCGGATGTGAGGGATACCAACGTACTTCTGGATGCCATGGCGGGTATCGGCGTCATGATAGAGAGGCCGGACCGTCATACCGTAAAGATCAACGGTTCCATGGTCAGGAACGTTAATATCGAGCATGATCTTATAAGAAAGATCAGGGCTTCGTATTATCTTATAGGAGCTCTCCTCGGGAAGTATTACGAGGCGGAGGTACCCCTTCCCGGTGGCTGTAATATAGGCAGTCGTCCCATCGACCAGCATTTAAAAGGATTCAGGGCTATAGGAGCTAATGTCAGGATAGAGCACGGCTCCATAATCGCAAAAGCCGAAAAGCTGACAGGTGCCCATATTTATATGGACGTGGTAAGCGTAGGTGCCACCATCAATATACTTATGGCTTCCTGCATGGCCGAGGGCAAGACTATTATAGAGAATGCCGCAAAAGAGCCCCATGTGGTTGATGTGGCAAACTTCTTAAACAGCATGGGCGCCAATATCAAGGGGGCTGGAACCGATGTCATAAGGATCAAGGGAGTTTCCTCTCTTCACGGAGCCACCTATTCTGTAATACCGGATCAGATAGAGGCGGGAACCTTTATGTTTGCCGCTGCGGTTACGGGTGGAGATATCCTGATAAAGAATGTCATCCCCAAGCATCTGGAATCCATAAGCGCCAAGCTTATGGAGATCGGCTGTCAGGTGGAGGAATATGATGACAGTGTAAGGGTCAGGAGAAACGGAAAGCTTTCCAACACCCAGATAAAGACCCTTCCTTATCCCGGATTCCCTACAGATATGCAGCCTCAGGCCGGAGTGGCCCTGTCTCTTTCGGAGGGGGTCAGCACCATTACTGAGAGCATCTTTGAAAACCGCTTCAGATACGTGGATGAGATAATGAAGATGGGGGCTAATATTAAGGTTGAGGGTAATACAGCCATCATTACCGGCGTGGAAGCCTTAAGCGGCGCACATATCACGGCACCCGATCTCAGGGCAGGCGCGGCACTGGTACTGGCAGCCCTGGCTGCAGACGGCGTTTCCACCATTGACGATATCCGTCTTATAGAGCGGGGTTATGAGGATTTCGACATGAAGATAAGGCAGCTTGGGGGGATCATTGAGAAGGTCACCGACACAAAGGCTGTCAGAAAATTCCGCATGAGATCCAGAGCCGTGTGAACGGAGAACGGAAGATCAGAGTATCGCTTCTACAAAGATCCCGTGCTCACGGGACAGATCCACATAGTGATTTCCGCATTGAACCATAGGCTTTGAAAGGTCGAGCTTGTTTATGAGCACGATATCTCCTTCCATGCCATTGGAAAGCCTTACCCTGTTATGCATATAGGTATTCACTATATATCCAAGGAAAATAAGGATATATTCCGGATCGTATTTCTGCAGGCCTTCCTGCTCGAAAATGCTTATGACCTGGAAGGGGCACAGGGGGCCTCTGTAAACCCTGGCGCTGGTCATGGCGTCATAGACATCGGCAATGGAAACTATACGGGCAAAACGGTCTATCCTGTTGGTCTTCAGCCCGAAGGGATAGCCCGAGCCGTCACATCTCTCGTGGTGCATAAGAGCCGCATTTTTGATGTGATCGTCGATATCCATGGTCTTAAGCTTGTTATAGCCCTCCAGGGAATGGGTCTTTATTATATCGTATTCTTCGGTGGTCAGCTTTGCGGGTTTGGATATGATGGATTCGGGCACCATAAGCTTTCCCACATCATGGAGAAGACCGCAGAGAGTCAGGGTCTTTATGTCTTCCTCGTCCATCTTTATCCACGTGCCGAAAACATGGCAGATAAGGGCCACATTAAGGCAGTGGGCATAGGTGGGGTCATCATACATCCGCATATTATGGAGCATGTCGAAGATATGGATGCCGTTTGAGTTTTCTTCCAGCAGCTTCTCGGGCTGTTCCAGAAGAGCATCGGTGTCAATGACGTTTTTGGTGATGATGTCATTGACGGAGCCCTTGAACTCCTCCATCTCTTCCTCGTATTCCTTCTTGAATCGGATAAATTCCTCACTGGATCTGATCCTTTCGGAATAGGTGGGTTCGGGAGCCTGAGCCTCGGAAGGTTCAACACTGTCTTCCTTTATATTGACCGCGGAAATGGAATAAAACTCCAGCTTGGTAATGGCCTTGTCCGTAAGGGTCAGTCCCTTGGGCAGGATAAGCTGGTTATTATGGGAGAAAACGTCCTCCGCGGTAACCATTCCGGGTATCAGATTGCTGGTCATTATTCTGGGCATTACATATACCTCCGAAAGTATAGTATATTGGATTTACCGATGTTTAGTCAATTGATTTTCCGCCCAAACTTGCATTGAATCCCCTTAAAGGATATACTGTAAGGATGAAAAATAAGGTGTTTCGCCACGAGTTAAAATATCTCATGTCCGAAAGAGAGGCCGTTTTGATCAGGTCCCGCTTAAGGGAAAAAGCCCGGATAGATGAACACGCGGTGAATGGAAGTTATTTTATCAGGAGCCTCTATTTTGATGATCTCCGGGAAAGTGCCTATGGGGATAAACAGGCGGGCACGTCGGAGCGGAGAAAGTTCCGGATCAGGATCTATAATTACAGTGATGATGTCATAAGCCTGGAATGTAAGGAAAAGAAGGGCAGCTACATCCTTAAAAGGTCCGGACGGATCTCTAAAGAGGAGCTTGACCGGATACTTTCCGGAGATTACTCTTTCCTTCCTGAAAGGGAGGAAAGCGTTCTGAAGGAGTTTTATATCTCCTTATGTTCCGAGGGACTGCGGCCCTCTGTTATGGTGGATTATGACAGGGTTCCCTATGTATTTGATCCGGGGACGGTCAGGATCACCTTTGATGAGAATATACGTTCAGGCTTCATGAGCTATGATCTTTTTGATAAAAGTATTCCGGTGTTTTCCGCCATGGATCCCGGGATGCTCATCATGGAGGTGAAATTTACCGAATATCTGCCCGATACGGTTAAGGATCTTATCGAACCCGGTGCTGCGGTACAGCTTGCGGCATCGAAATTTGTCATGTGTTCGGATGTAATGAGAGATATAAGAGGATTCAGGAGAACAGTATGAGCGTAAAGGCAATGATAAAGAAGTCAATTCTCGAGTCGGATATGTACAATCAGTCCATATCCTTAAGCACGCTTATGACCATAATGGTGGATATGCTGCTGGCACTGGTTATAGGGCTTTTGATCTATGAGATATACAAGCGTTACTTTAACGGAGTGGTATACAGCAGGAGCTTTGCCATGACTCTTATCGGGATGACGGTGCTGACCTGTATGGTAACCCTGGCCATCAGCACGAATATAGTCATTTCCCTGGGTATGGTGGGTGCGCTGTCCATAGTCAGATACAGAACAGCGATAAAGGAGCCTCTGGATATCATGTATCTGTTCTGGGCCATCACCATGGGGATCACCATCGGGGCCAGCATGTACCTTCTGGCTGCGGCAGGCATGTTCTTCATGCTGGTCATCGTCGCGGTGATGCACAGAAAGCAGGAGAAGGCACAGGCATATGTCATGATCTATCATGGCAGCAACGAGGCGGAAAAGGATGTGCTGGAGCTCATGAAGAATATCCCCCACGGAGTAAAGAGCAGGATCTTAAGGGGAGATGAATATGAGGTATCCATTACCCTTGACCTCAATGAAAAGGAACTTGATATAGCCGACAGAGTACGCTCGGTGAACGGAGTAAGGGATGTTACCCTTATCTCCTACAACGGAGAGTATCACGGCTAATGGAGCATGTCTGTTCTTCAGACATGCTCCGGGGACCGGCCGCACCGCGAAGCGGACTTAAATCGGACGGTCCTCCCGTAAAATGGAGTATGTCTGTTCTTCAGACAAACCGATAAATACAGGAGGGACAAGAGAGAATGAAGGATTTGGAAAGTACCCAGATGTTCAGGGTTGAGAAGGAACCGGAAACAGGGGTGAAGGTGGTTCTATCCACCGTGTATGAGGCCCTTACGGAGAAGGGCTACAATCCCATCAGCCAGATAGTGGGATATATCATGTCGGGAGACCCCACCTACATCACCAGCCATAATAACGCCAGAAGCCTTATCATGAAGGTGGAGCGGGACGAATTGGTGGAAGAACTCCTGAAGCAGTACATTAAGAGCAGCGGATGGGATAAGGAATAAATGAAATATCTGTCTCTTGACTATGGATCAAAGACCGTGGGCGTGGCTGTGAGCGATGCCACCGGGAGTGTGGTGCGGGAGCTGGAGATAATTCGGAGAGAAAAGGAAAGGCTCTCCGTCGTACCTGTGCCCGTATAGAAGAGATCATAAAGACGGAAGGGGTGGAAGCCATTGTTATAGGGCTGCCCCTTAATATGGACGGCACTGAAGGCGAAAGGGCGGAAAAGACCAGAACCTTCGGTGATATGATAGCCAGGAGAACAGGTCTGCCCGTGCGTTTTCAGGACGAGAGACTGACTACGGAAGAAGCATACTGGATAATGGATGAGAACAATATAAGGAGCCGGGAGGACAGGAAAGCCCATACGGACAGCATGGCAGCAGCCGTGATCCTTGGGGATTTCCTTAACAGCACCGGCAGGTAAGATCATGGACAGTGTACAGTTTACACAGGAAGACGGAAGCAGTATTGATTATTATGTGCTTGCAGAAGCAAAGGTCGGACAGTATTCCTATCTGCTCTGTACCGAGGAGGAAGAGGGAGATGCTGAGGCCTTTGTTTTAAGGGCTGAACTTACGGGAGAAGAAGAGGAAGGTGATATCCTCTACGAGAGCGTGACAGATGACAAAGAGCTCCTGACAGCCATTGAAGCACTGGGAAAGCAGCTTGATGACGTTGAGATCGAGCTGTAGCGGAGGTGTTTTTTGAAAAATGACATAAATGTATCCGGCTCAAAGCTCAAGATCATAGCACTGGGCGGTCTTGAGCAGATCGGTATGAATATTACCGCCTTTGAGTACGAGGACAGCATCATTGTGGTGGACTGCGGCATAGCATTCCCCGAGGATGATATGCTGGGAATAGATCTCTGTATACCCGATGTTACTTATCTCAAGGAAAATCTTGAAAAAGTAAAGGGTTTTATCATCACCCACGGTCATGAGGACCATATAGGCGCTCTGCCCTATGTATTGAAGGATGTGAACGCTCCCATATATGCCACGAAGCTCACTATAGGCCTTATAGAGCATAAGCTTGAGGAGCACGGGCTCTTAAAGAGCGTAAAGAGAAAGGTAGTACAACATTCCCAGTCCATAAATCTCGGGAAATTCAGGATAGAGTTCATAAAGACCAATCATTCCATTGCGGACGCATCTGCGCTGGCAATCTATTCGCCTGCGGGGATAGTGGTACATACCGGAGATTTCAAGGTGGACTATACTCCGGTCTTCGGAGATGCCATAGATCTGCAGAGGCTGGGAGAGATCGGGAAAAAGGGCGTTCTGGCCCTTATGTGCGACAGTACCAATGCGGAAAGGGAGGGCTTTACAAGATCGGAACGCACCATCGGCAGCGTGTTTGATTCTCTTTTTGAGACCCATAAAAAGGGCAGGATAATAATCGCGACCTTTGCCTCCAATGTGGACAGGGTGCAGCAGATCATCAATACCGCCTATAAATATGACAGGAAGGTCATTGTGGAAGGGCGTTCCATGGTGAACATCATCAATACGGCCCAGGAGCTGGGCTATATCAAGGTACCCGATAACACCCTAATAGATATCGACCGGAGGAAGGATTATCCCGACGAGAAGGTGGTGCTTGTCACTACCGGAAGTCAGGGCGAGTCCATGGCTGCCTTGTCCAGGATGGCCATGAACATGCATAAGAAGGTGACCATTAAGCCCAATGACACCATAATCTTTTCTTCTACCCCCATACCCGGAAATGAGAAATCCGTTTCAAGGGTCATCAATGAGCTGGAATCCAAGGGGGCTGATGTTGTTTTTCAGGAGACCCATGTGTCGGGTCATGCCTGCAGGGAAGAGATAAAGCTTATCTATTCCCTGGTAAAGCCCGAATATTCCATACCCGTACACGGGGAGTACAGGCACCGTCATGCACAGGCCCTGATAGCGGAGGAGCTGGGTTATGACCATGACCATATCCTTATGATACATACCGGGGATGTGCTGGAGATAAGCGAAAAGGACGGGGCTTCTGTTACCGGCCACGTTCATACCGGTTCCATTTTTGTGGACGGACTGAGTGTTGGCGATGTGGGAAATATAGTGCTCCGGGACAGACAGCATCTGGCGGAGGACGGCATAGTGATCATAGTGCTCACCCTGGAAAAGGGCACGGGACAGGTGCTGGCAGGTCCGGATATCGTGTCCAGAGGCTTTGTATATGTGCGTGAATCGGATGCCCTGCTGGAGGATTCCACAGAGGTTCTGGAGGAAGCAATGGACAGCCTTACGGAAAAGGGTATCAGCGACTGGGGAAAGATAAAGAATACCCTGAAGGATTCCCTGTCGGATTACCTGTGGAAGAAGACAAAGAGGAGACCTATGATACTCCCCATTATTATGGAGGTTTAGTTCTTTGGACGGCAGACTCTATGATGATGTCATTAATTTTACGGAATGCATTAAGGATACCCCGGAATACAGGGAATATCAGGAAAAGAAGCACCGGATAGAGGAGTTCCCCGAGCTCATGGAAAAGGCGGAGCTCCTTAAGAGACAGAACTTCGAATTGTACGAAAGCTACGATTCGGAACGGGATTCTGTAGAGAAGATTAGGAAATTTGCGGACAAAAATGAAGAGATCTTCATGGATCCGCTGATAAATGATTATCTTACGGCAGAGGGAGATTTCTGCCGGATGCTGAGAGAGATCCTGGATATGACCATGGAAAGGATCGACTTTTAAGGGAGATTTTTTTGAAGATACGTCGGCTTTTTATGACAATCGCCGCCATGCTGGTACGGCTCTTAATAGTTCTGATGATCATTTCCTGTATATATAAGCTTGGATTCCGGGCCTATGATTTCGGTTACAGGGTTTTTGCCGAGGAGGCAATGACAGATGAGCCGGGGCGGGATATAAAGGTTAAGATCCCCATGGGCGCTTCCGCGATGGATATAGGAAAGATCCTGGAGATCAAGGGACTTATCCGGGATAAGAACCTCTTTTTCATACAGGAGAGGCTGTCGGAGTATCACGGCAAACTGTCTCCCGGAGAATATACGCTGAACACCTCCCAGACTGCCCAGGATATGATGGCGGTAATGGCAGCGGAGGATACGGAAGATGAAGAGTCCGGAGAAGAGGAATGAGGGAGGATGAAAGGCTTAGCGGATATCTAAATTCCCTGTATCCCGGCAACAGTGATTTTCTGGAGTGGCTGGAAAAGAGATGCATAGCCGGAAGGATACCCCTTATCCGGAAGGAGACCCAGTCTTTTTTAAGGTTCATCCTTTCTCTTAAGGATCCCCGGAATATCCTTGAAATAGGAGCAGCCACAGGGTTTTCATCCATTTTCATGGCAGAGTATTCGTCAAAGGAAACCCGTATCACCACCATAGAGAATTATGAAAAAAGGATAGCCGAAGCCCGGGAAAACATTGAAAGATCCGGATATCCGGATAAGATACGGCTCATAGAGGGGAATGCGGAGGAAGTGCTCCCTGCACTGGATCCCGGATACGATCTGATCTTTATAGATGCCGCGAAAGCACAATACCCGGTTTACCTGAAGGAATCCAAAAGGCTCCTGCTGAGTGGAGGGGTGATCATCGCCGACAACTGCCTGCAGGAGGGAGATATCCTGGAATCCAGATACGCTGTAGAGAGAAGAGACAGAACCATCCATAAGAGGATGAGGGAATTTTTAAGAGAGATCACATCCATGGAGGGATATACCTCCACCCTGCTTTCTGCCGGGGATGGGATCGCCATAGCCTGTAAGAATGAAGAAACCGGAACTCCTGATCCCGGCCAAGGGACCTGAAGAATTCAATACAGCCGTTGATTTCGGCGCGGACGCCGTGTATGTGGGCGGAGAGACCATGGGACTCCGGTCGGGCGCAAGGAATTTCAGCGATGAGGAGCTGAAGGAGGCCATCCTTTATGCCCACGGCAGGAATAAAAAGGTCTATGTGACCGCGAACATAATCGCCCATAACAGCGACCTTAAGGAGGCAGAGGATTACTTTAAGAGGATGGGGGAGATAAGGCCGGACGCCCTGCTGATAGCCGATCCCGGTATGTTTTCCCTGGCGAAGGAGCTCTGCCCGGATATTGAGCTGCATATAAGCACCCAGGCAAACAACACCAACTATAAGACCGTATTGTTCTGGGCCTCTCTGGGGGCGAAGAGGATAGTGACCGCCAGAGAGCTTTCCCTGGATGAGATAAGGGAAATAAGGGATAATATCCCTTCCGGCACAGAGATAGAGTCCTTTGTACACGGAGCCATGTGCATTTCCTATTCCGGACGCTGCCTCCTGTCGAATTATTTCACCGGCAGGGACGCTAACCACGGAGAATGTACCCATCCCTGCAGATGGCAGTATGCTGTGGCGGAGGAAACCCGTCCCGGACAGTATCTTCCAATAGAGGAGAACGAAAGGGGCAGCTTCATCTTTAATTCCAAGGATCTCTGCATGATCGGGCATATTCCAGAGCTCGTAAGTGCCGGGATCGACAGCTTCAAGGTGGAAGGGCGGATGAAAAATGCCCTGTATGTGGCAGTGACAGCAAGGACCTACAGACAGGCCATAGATGATTACTTTGAATCTCCCGAAAAATACAAGGCCGCGCTTCCACGGTACCTTTCCGAAATAGGGAAGTGCACCACCCGGGATTTCTGTACGGGCTTCTATTTCGGCAAGCCCGATGAAAGTGCCCAGGTCTACAGCGGGAGTACCTATATCCAGGACTATGTATATCTGGGAAGGGCAGGGGAGCCGGACAGCAAAGGAAGGGTTCCCATTCACCAGAAGAACAAGTTTTCCGCAGGGGATGAGGTGGAGATAATGAAGCCCGGAGGAGAGGACAGGAAGGCGCGGGTGGAATCCATTTATTCACCGGACAGGGGAGAAGTGGAGAGTGCCCCTCATCCGAAGGAGCTTATATTTGTAAGATTCTCGGAAATACCCGAAAAGGGAGATATCATAAGACAGAAGACAGCCCCTTAAGATAAGGGAGCGTTCAGATAAAGCCATGACAATACATTGAAAGGAACGGCACCAACCGGGATGAAACTTATCAGTATAGTTATACCCTGCTGGAATGAAGAAGAAGTAATTCCTTACTTTTACGAAGAAATGAATAAGACCCTCGCTTCCTTCGGAGAAGAATTTCCCGATGTGGAGTTCGAGCTCTTATTTGTGGATGACGGTTCCAAGGACAGAACCTTAAAATTGATCAAGGATTATGCGGAAAAGGACAGCCGTATCAGATATGTCTCCTTTTCCAGAAATTTCGGCAAGGAAGCGGCTCTCTACGCCGGTTTTGAAAATGCAAAGGGCGACTATGTGGGCTGTATGGATGTGGACCTTCAGGATCCCCCGGCTCTTCTTCCGGAGATGTACAGGGCTTTAGCCGAAGAGGGATACGATTCCGTGGCCACCAGAAGGGTCACAAGGAAGGGGGAGCCCCCCATAAGGTCCTTTTTTGCCAGGCGTTTTTACAGGCTCATGGATAAGATCTGTGCCACCGAAGTAGTGGACGGAGCCCGGGATTACCGCCTTATGACCAGACAGATGACGGATGCGGTGCTGTCCATGGGTGATTACAGCCGCTTTACCAAAGGGATCTACGGCTGGGTCGGTTTCAGCACAAAGTGGCTGGAATTTGAAAATATTGAGCGGGTGGCGGGAGAGACAAAATGGTCCTTCTGGAAACTCCTTATCTATGCAATAGAGGGGATCATTGCCTTTTCCACAGTGCCTTTAGAGATAATCGCCTGGATCGGGGGCATACTTACCGCCGGATCCTTTATCTATACCGTGGTATCACTGGTCTGCTTTTTAACGGGGGTCTGGGGTGCGGTACCGCTCATCATCGCGGTGATCCTCCTTTCCGGATCCTTTAATACACTTGTTCTTGGCATAGCAGCCATGTATCTCAGCAAGACCTATCTGGAGACAAAGGGAAGACCTCTCTATGTTGCAAAAGAGATAGTTTGAAAGTCTTTGGCCTTCAAACTTCATCGGTGCCGCGCAGGCACGTCACCGATGGGACACTGATGCCTGCGGCATAAGGTCAGAATTATGAAGCTAATAATACAAATACCCTGCCTTAATGAAGCGGAGACTCTGGAGATCGCTCTTAATGATCTGCCGAGGGAGATAGAGGGGATAGATGAGATAGAATACCTCATCATCAATGACGGCAGCAGTGACAATACCGTGGAAGTCGCTAAAAAATGGGGCGTGAACTATGTGGTAAATTTCCCCAATAACAAGGGACTTGCGAAGGGCTTTATCGCAGGACTTGACGCTTGTCTCCGGGAGGGGGCGGATATCATCGTAAATACCGATGCGGACAATCAGTATTGCGGGGCGGATATAGAAAAGCTGGTACGGCCTATCCTTGATGGCAGGGCGGAGATAGTGATCGGGGAACGTCCCATAGACGATATAGAGGATTTCTCTCCCATCAAAAAGAAGCTGCAGCATCTGGGCTCACTGGTGGTGCGGATCGCCTCGGATACGGATATACCGGACGCGCCCAGCGGCTTCAGGGCCTTTTCCAGGGAGGCGGCCTTAAGGTTAAACGTAATAAATAACTACACCTATACTTTGGAGACCATAGTCCAGGCCGGAAGAAACAAGATGGCCATCACCAGCGTTCCCATCAGGACAAACCGGGAACTCAGAAAGTCCAGGCTTTTTTCCAGCATGGGAGGCTATATCAAAAAGTCCATTCTGACCATAATCAGGGCCTATATGATGTACAGACCCCTGACCTTCTTTACGGCCATAGGGATAGTCCCTTTTCTTGCGGGCCTCATCATAATGATCAGATTCCTTGTCTTCTATATCAACGGTTCCGGCATGGGACATATACAGTCCCTGATCCTTGCCAGTACCCTTATGATGCTGTCCTTTACAACCTTTATGATGGGGTTCCAGGCGGACCTTATGGCGGCTAACAGGAAGATAATGGAGGATGTACAGTACCGCCTGAGGCGGTTCGAAGCGGGAGCCGGGAAGGATGGCGGCAAAGAGGAAGATGCAGGAGACAGCAAAGAATAGAAAAACACATATCGCCGTCATAGGACCCGTGTATCCTTTCAAGGGAGGCATATCCCATTATACTGGGCTGTTATCCCGGAGCCTTAAGGAAAGGGCTCATGTCAGGACCATATCCTATAAGATGCAATATCCCGGATTCCTTTTTAAGAAGGAGCAGCGGGATTATTCCAACGATTCATTTAAGGTTCCCGAGGCGGAATTTCTCATAAATACCGCAAATCCCTTTAATATCATCAGAACCGCTCTTTCGATCAATAAGAGCAGGCCGGAGCTTGTCATCATCCAATGGTGGCATCCCTATTTCGCCCCCTGCTACAGGATCCTCTGTGCTTTTTTGAAAAGCCCGGTGCTCTTTGTCTGCCATAACGTATTTCCCCACGAAAGATTTCCTCTGGACAGATTTCTGACCCGGCTGGTCCTATCCAAAGGGGATTATTTTATCCTGCATTCCGAGAAGGAGACTGCGGAGCTTAGATCCATACTGCCGGATGCAAAGTATATGGTAAATATGCACCCCACCTACGGATTCTTTAAGATGCGGGAGATGAGGGAGAGAAGCGGTAAGGAAAAGAGGCTTCTTTTCTTCGGTCTGGTGAGACCCTATAAGGGACTTAAAGTGCTGCTCAAAGCCCTGCAGAAGCTTCCGGATATTTACCTTACGGTGGCCGGGGATTTTGGCGGCACGGAAGGTGATTATGAAGAGCTCTTAAATGACAGCTCCTTAAGGGGCAGAGTCGATATCCATAACGGATACGTACCGGATAAGGATGTGCAGGGATATTTCGAGAACTGTGACGCCGTTGTGCTGCCCTATATTGATGCCACCCAGAGCGGCATAGCCCAGGTGGCCTTCGGCTTCGGAAAGCCGGTCATAGCAACAGATGCGGGGGGACTTCCGGAGGTGGTGACGGACTCTCTTACCGGAGTAATGGTAAAAGCCGGTGATCCGGAGGCCTTAAGGGAAGGGATCCTTAAGTTCTACGGATTAAAGGAGTCCGGTACGGACTTTAAGGGAAACATAGAAAAGGATTCCGAAAGATTTACCTGGGAGCATCTGGTAAACACCATATTTAAGCTGACAGGAGCCTGACGGGCGTGCCTGCCCGGGGCAGGGGATAATAAATGAAGACTGCTTTGATAATCCTTAATTACAACGATGCCGACAGAACCGCTGACCTTGTTGGCAAGGTCTCGGACTATCCCTCCCTTGATGACATAGTGGTGGTGGATAACGGCTCCACCGACGATTCTGCCGGAAAGCTCTCCGCTCTTGCCGGAGGGCACATCCACCTTATAGGCCGTGACGCAAACGGAGGCTATGCAAAGGGCAATAATACGGGGCTCCTATATGTCCTGAAAAAGCTTAAAAGCGAGGTGGTCTTCTTTGCGAACCCGGATGTTTTCTTCACCGACGGTACCGTTTCTGCCATGACAGAGGCCTTAAATGACCACCCGGAATATGCCTGTGTAGCGCCTTTAGTTAATCAGGGCTATAACGTCTGGCACCTTCCCGGCTTTTCGGGAATACTCATAAGTCTCTTCCTTTTCGCCTTCACCTTTGAAAAGATGGCGGTCAGAAGGAAAATAGAGCAGAGCAGCGAGAGCCTTGTACCTGTGGGGGTAGTGGAGGGCTCCTTCTTTGCGGTAAGGGCGGACGCCATGAAGGAAGTAAGGGGCTTTGATGAAAGGACCTTCCTGTACTCCGAAGAGATAATCCTTTCCTATCGCTTGAGATCAAAGTGTTACTTAACCGGAGTGCTCCCGAAGGAGAGATACGACCACCTCCATTCCGCCAGCATAAAGAAGATATATAAGTCCAGCAAAGCCGCCGCCTTCCATCATTTCAGGGACAGCTTCAGGATCTACAATAAGTATTATCTGAAGACCACCCCTCTCCAGGATAAGATCTTCGACCTGTGCTGGAAACTGGGATATTGGGAGAGAAAGCTCTATGATATCCTTAAATAACGGCTTCAATGGGGTACGATGCTGCGTTAGCTTAAGCTGGAAGGGAAAGTCAAAATGGGATTTTGGGAGAACATGCCTGACAGCCGGATCCGGTTATCAGACATATCACGGACATTTTTTACGAAGGCTCTTAAATATCGTATAACTGATTACATCATTTCTTTCAAGTTCATTTAGCTTGGCGTAATAGAATAATAGCCGCTGCTCCTGTTTATCCAGGGCCGAATACCTTTCCTTTTCAATAAAAGCAAGAAACTGTTTCTGCTCTTTTCCCTCAACGGAAATATCCATGGCATCAAAATAGATATTGTCATCAAGGTCTATACAGAGTTTCAGGAGATCATCAACAGAAATCCCATAGAAACTGGCAATCTTAAACAACACAACGGCGCTTGGTATTCTCTTTCCGGTTTCATACTGGCTGTAGGTAGCTTGTTTTATATCTATAGAAGCAGCAATGTCCACCTGCATCAGATTATGGGATTTTCTAAGCTCTTTAAGCTTGCTGCCAATAGTCTGCCGGGTTTCGCTATCCATCAAAAACACCTCACTCGTACCAAAAATAGAATCTATGACTGCTAATAATATTACAGATATGTTTACATATATAGGCGATTGTGATATTCTGAAACCATCGTTTCCAAACGTGTTTTAAGAAGATTGATATATTATCTGTTATTCTTACGATTCGGCTGATGATGCATCTGATAAGGAGGGAACCATGGATAAAAGAATTCGATTGCTGTTGTTTTCTTTTTTTGCGGCATTGATCACGCTTGCGTCGGCTGCTTTTTGTACCAAGGCTGTCTATGCAGATGAAAAGGTGGGGGCAAACTTAAGTTACACCTTGACGGGCTCTGATGCCGGTGGATATACGCTGACTCTCACCGGAAGCGGAGCCATGTATGACTATGATAAGGCCTCCGATGTGCCCTGGTACAGTAAAAGGACATACATAAGGAGCGTGAGCCTTCCATCTGGAATTACGAAGATTGGCTCCTATGCTTTCTATGAGTTCACGACGGTTTACGGTGATCTGAATATACCCACTAATGTCACATCAATAGGCCAGTATTCATTTTATAAAGCGGCTTTTAGCAACGATCTCTTAACCATCCCGGCAAAAGTTAAGACCATAAACGATTATGCCTTTTACGGGAATAATGGATACAGGACCTTAAGCGTGGGCAATGGGAAAGTATCCATCGGAGATCACGCCTTTGAAAAGTGCACCGCCCTTGAAACCGTGACTATAGAAGGGGGAACGGATATTGTCGGGAGTTATGCCTTTAACGGCTGCACCGGCATGACGACCCTTATACTAAAGAGTGGT
>JAFVEU010000298.1 GCA_017475845.1 Lachnospiraceae bacterium
CATGCAGCGTAAACTGTCCCATAAATGACTGCCTGAAATTCCATGCTGATAAACGACTGGCGGGAATAGACAGGGAAAAGTGCATATCCTGCGGGAGATGCGCATCGGCCTGCCCCTCCGAGGCAATAAAGCCCTGGGGATGGAAGGTGACGGAGGAAGAGCTTGTTCAGGTGATACTTAAGGACAGAGCCTTCTATGAAAAGTCAGGGGGAGGCGTGACCTTATCGGGAGGAGAACCCCTTTTACAGGCGGATTTTATAATGGGTCTCCTTAAGAAGATGAGAGAGGAAAAGATAGACAGCTGCGTGGAGTCCACCTTTTCCGTCAGATGGGAGGAGGCGGAAAAAGTACTTCCCTTTACGGACAGGTTTATTTCCGACATCAAGGCCATGGATGACAGGGTGCACAGAAAGTACACCGGAGCGTCAAACACTCTGATACTTGAAAACCTAAAAAAGCTGTCCAGATGCGGGATCCCACTGACACTTAGGCTCCCCCTTATCCCGGGAGTAAATGACGGCAGGGAAAATATTGAGAAAACGGCAGACTTCATCCTCCGTGATATGGGAGGAAGGATCGAAAAATTCCAGATACTGGAATTTATGCATCTTGGAAGAGAAAAATGCCAGTCCCTGGAAAGGGAATATCCAATGGAGGGACTGAAAGCCGACAGGGAGAGTATCCATAAGAGAGCGGAAGAGATAAGAACGTATTTTGAGGATAAAGGCATACACTGCGTTTACGGAAACGCCTGATCGAGAGGTATTTATGAAGGCCATCGGAACAGAACCCTATGATAAGAATTACGGTCTGGGATATGAGTCGGGACATAAGGATTATTCACCCTATCCCAGGATCAACAGACTGAGAGACACTTTCTTAAAGAGAGAATTCAATATAGATGTAGAGAGAGCGAGGCTTGTGACCGAGAGCTACAGGGAGAACGAGGATGCCCCGGTTAAGCTTAAGTGCGCCATAGCTCTGGCAAATGTCCTTGATAATGTGGAGCTTCATATCTATGATGATGAGCTTATAATCGGCGATATTGCGGCTCCTGCCAAGGCAGCGCCTGTCTATCCCGAGTTTTCCGCTGCCTGGATAGAGGATGAGCTCTTAAACCACCCCTTTGATAAAAGGGAGCACGACAGGTTTTATATCACTGAAAAGGACAGGGAAGAGCTCCTTAAGATCCTTAAGTACTGGAAGGGAAAGACGGTTTCCGACATGGCGGAAGAGGAGATGTCGGATGAGGAAAAGGCCGGAAACGAGATGGGGAAAAAGGTCTATATGACAAGCCTTTACCACTACGGCGGCATCGGTCATTTTGTCATGGATTATGCCCTCCTTATGCGGGAAGGATTTGAGGGGATCTTAAAGAGGGCAAGAAAGGGATATGAGGAGAAAAAGGCCGGGACAGAGGATTTCTATGAAGCGGTCATTACTGAGACAGAGGCGGCTGAACGCTACATAAAGAGATATGCGGCCCTTGCCCGGAAAAAGGCCGGGGAATGCAGTGACGTGAAGAGAAGAGCGGAACTCTTAAATATAGCGGATAACTGTGAGCATATATCGGAACAGGGGGCTGAGAGCTTCTGGCAGGCCCTGCAGTTATGGCATTTTGCCACCACCATCGTGCAGATAGAGTCAAACGGCCATTCCGTTTCCTACGGGAGGATGGATCAGTGGCTGTATCCCTATTATGAAAAGGATATAAGAGAGGGAAAGATCACCAAGGAATTTGCGGAGGAGCTTATCGAGTGCGCCTATGTCCGCATGGGTAATCCCTCCAAGCTTAAGGACAGGGTCACAACATCTGTCCGGAACGGGAGGGGCTGGGGAGGTGAAAGCCTTACCATAGGCGGCATGGGCAGGGACGGCCGTGATGCGACAAACGATCTGACCTTCATGATGCTTGAAGCCTCGGTGCATACCAGGATGATGAATCCCTGGGTTTGCTTAAGGGTCCATGAGGGTACTCCTGAAGAACTGCTGGTAAAAGCGGCGGAATGCATAAGGGCCGGTTACGGACATCCAAAGCTCTACAATGACCATACGGCAGTAAAGGTGATGATGAAAAAGGGCATGAGCCTTGAAGACGCCAGGGATTATGCCGTGGTAGGCTGCGTGGAGCCGGATATGTGCGGAATGGAATTCGGTCTGCATGACGCAGCATATGTAAATCTTGTGAAGGTCATGGATCTTGCCCTTAATAACGGGAGATGTACGGACTGCAGCAGCTCCTGCCCCCGCTACGGTAAATGCGCGGGACAGGGAAAGAGTCTGGGGATCGATGCGGGATCTGTGTTAAGCCACAGGAATATAGAGGACAGCCTAAACGGCTTTAAGAAGGAGCTTAAATACTGGCTCTCTCTTATGAAAAAGAGCCTTGATGCCATAGAAAAGGCCCACAGGACCTTGAAACCCACTCCCTTTGCCTCGGCCTTTTTTGCAGACTGTCTCGTAAAGGGAAGAGACCTTACGGAAGGCGGAGCCAGGTATAATTACACGGGCCCTCAGGGCTGCGGCATCGCCACCTGTGCCGATTCACTTTCCACCATAAACCAGCTGGTTTTTGAGGAAAAGAGTTTCAGTGCGGAGGAGATCTTAAATGCGATAAAGAGTAACTGGGAAGATGATCCCGTTCTCTATGCCCTGGTAAACAGCAGCAAGGTGCATCATTTCGGAAATGATGACGATCTGGCGGACAGGTTCTATACGGAGGTCTTTAACATATACTGTGAAGCAGTCGAAGAGCTTGATAACCCGAGAGGAGGGAAATTCACTCCCGGTGTGTATTCCGTGAATGCCAACGTGGGAATGGGGATGAACACTTCCGCATCCCCGGATGGCAGGAAGAAGGGAGAACCGATCTCCGACAATATGGGACCCGTGCATACCGCTGTTTCATCCCATGACGTTATGGGCCCCACCGCCATATCCAATTCGGTAAACAAGGCGGATCACAGCAGGGCTACCAACGGGACTCTCTTAAACTGGAAATTTACCCCGGACTGTGTGGCGGGAGACAGGGGAAGGGATAACCTGATAAGCTTTATCACCGCCTATTTCAAGGGAGGCGCCACCCACTGCCAGTTCAATATAATGAGCTCTGAAATGATGAGGGCGGCCATGAAGAACCCGGATGATTACAGGGATATGCTGGTGAGGGTTGCAGGCTACAGCGCATACTTTGTGGAGCTGGGAGAGCCCCTGCAGATGGATCTGATAAACAGGACGGAACTGAAATTCTAATATAAGGAGGAGACATGGATCACGAAAGCACCAATTATCTCCAGGTGATAGTGGATGAGGGCGGTATTTCGAATGCGGCAAAGAGGCTTAATATCTCCCAGCCGGCGCTAAGCTCAAGGATAAAGAAGATCGAGGAGTACTACGGCATCACCATCTTAAACGCCAACAGGCGTCCGGCAACCTTGACGGAAGAGGGAAGACGTTATCTGGAATTTGCGTCCAGACAGCAGCAGCTGGAAAAGAGCTTCAGACGCTATATACAGGAATCAAAGGAGCTGAAGACCGGAGAGCTCCGGATCGGAGGCACAAACCTCTATACCGAGTGCCTCCTGCCGGATGCGGTGAAACGCTTTAACGAGAAATATCCCGGGATCAGCATAAGGATCTACAATGATATCGTGCCTGTACTTACAGGGATGACGTCCAAGGGAGAACTGGACCTCTTTATCACAAGCTCCGGAAAGAACAGCCAGGGCATAGTCTATGAGCCTCTTCAGGATACAAGGCTTTATTTCTGCGTGCCGGGAAGCTATCCCGTTAACCGGGACTTAAGTAAATACGCGGTTTCTCCGGATCAGCTGGATAAAATTATGGAGGGGGGAAAAAAGGGATTCGACTTAAAGGAGCTGGAGAACTGTCCTTTTATTCTTCTTGATGAATCACAGCTCATGGGCAGGATAATGAGAAATTCCTTCAGGAAATATAAGGCCTCTCCCGCAAATTTTCTCTATACCGATCAGGCTCTCACAGCCTATGCCATGACTAAGGCGGGAGTGGGAGTGAGTTTAATGTTTGATAAGATACTTAAGCAGATATATAATGGTGAGGATGTGGTATTTTATTCTCCCGATGATGATGATATGCTGGGAGAGATCCGGGTGGCCTATGCGGAACAGGAATACGTGCCCGGAGTGGTACGGGAGTTTATAAATATCCTTAGACAGGTACTGTAGTTTAGTATAACGGGGAGAAAGATTCATGAATCCATTTAATTTTTCCCTTCCCCAGGAGGTGTTCTTCGGGAGAGGGGAGCTTAAAAGACTGCCGGAAGCGGCAAAGAACTTAAAGACTGAGCACGCCTTTATCATTTCCGATCCCGGGATAGAAAAAATGGGGATCACCGGAAAATGCGAAGACCTTCTTAAGGCTCAGGGAATCAGAGTGTCCGGCTTTTATGACACCGAAGCCAATCCCTCCGTGGAGACCGTGGAGAGAGCGGCGGAAGAGTACAGGAAAAGCGGTGCCGACACCATTATCGCCGTGGGAGGAGGCTCCTCCATCGATGTGGCCAAGGCAGCGGGGGTCATTGTAAAGTTCGGAGGAAGGATCACGGATTATGAAGGACCTGACAAGGTGCCCGGAAAGATCGTACCCTTTATCGCCATCCCCACCACAGCGGGAACCGGTTCGGAGGTTACAGCCTCTGCGGTCATAACCGATCATTCCAGAAATTATAAATTCACCGTGTTTTCATATAAGCAGCTGCCGGACTATGCCATACTGGATCCGGAGCTCATCACCACCGCCCCGGCATCCCTTGCCGCCGCCTGCGGCATAGACGCCTTTATCCATGCGGAGGAATCCTATATCTCAAAAGCAGCCTCTCCCTACAGTGAAGCCATGAGCGAAAAGGCCATGGAGCTTATCGGCAGGAGCATAAGGAGCTTTGTGGCAGACAGGAGCGATATGGCTGCTGCTGAAGATATGCTGGCGGGTTCCCTTTTTGCAGGGATCGCTTTTGCCAGGGCGAGGCTCGGGAACGTACATTCCATGAGTCATCCCGTGAGCGCCTATCATAATGTTCCCCACGGGGTTGCAAATGCGATAATCCTTCCCACGGTTGCAAGATATAATGCAATTGTGGATAATGGTAAATATATTAAGATCTATAATTATATTTCCCGGGAAAAGGCAGATGAGAAAAATTTTAAAAGCGATATGCTCCCCGAGGCTTTTGCCGCATTAAACCGGGAAATAGGTATTCCTTCAAGCTTAAGAGAGGTGGGGGTGACCGGAGAATTTTTAGAAGAGATGGCAGAGGATGCCATGAAGAGCGGCAACACTCCGGTGAATCCCAGAGAGACCACGAAGGAGGACTTTATCGCACTCTATAAGGAGTGCCTGTAAGTCCGGAACAGGTATGCGTGCCTCGGGTGATGCCGGGTCCGTAAGTGCCGGATCCATGAGGAATTTCGGATGACATACGTGTCACTTAATTTTATATTCTTTCTGGCAGTGTTTTTCCTGCTTTTCTTTATGGTGCCCGGAACAAGGCTTAAACAGGCAGTGATACTTGCCGGAAATGTATTCTTCTATTATTTTGCGGGGGGGTATGAGGGGCTTTTTGTGATCCTCTTTATTTCCCTTACAGCCTATACCGCGTCCCGTATGATGGGGCGTATCTATGAGTCCTTTGACGGTGAAGCGGAGGGACTTGATTACAAGGCGAAAACGGCTCTCTTTGCTTCCTACAAGAAAAGGACAAGGGTGATACTGATACCGGGGATCATATTGATTATCGGTTTTCTTGTTTTCGGAAAGGCTTTCAGGCTTACGGGGATAGAAGCTCCGGCCATGCTCTCGCCCTTTCTCATGCCTTTGGGGCTTTCATATTTCGCCCTGTCCTCCACAGGCTATATGCTGGATGTTTTCTGGAAGAAGACAAAGCCCGAAAAGAATCCCGTATATCTGCTTCTCTGTGTTTCATATTTCCCTGCCATAGTTGAGGGACCCATTAATAAATACTCAAAGCTGATAACGGAATTCAAAGGCCTTAAGGGCTTTTCCTATGAACCCTTCTGCAGGGGGCTGCAGAGAGTGCTCTGGGGTTTCTTTAAGAAGCTGGTGATCGCAGACAGGCTGAATCTGTATACCAAAGCAGTATACGGGGATCCGGCCTCCTTTGCGGGCTTTGAGATCATCATTGCGGTAGTTCTGGGAGCGGTCCAGCTCTACACGGATTTTTCCGGATGTATAGACATAGGTATCGGTATCTCGGAAGCAATTGGGGTAAAGATGCCTGAGAACTTCAATCAGCCCTTCTTTGCAAAGAGCGCTGCCGAATTCTGGAGGCGCTGGCACATAAGCCTCGGTGACTGGTTTAAGGAATATATCTCCATGCCTTTGGCAGTGAACCAGAAGATCATAGGATTCTCCATGAAGGTAAGGAAGCTCCTGGGAGGCGGCAGGAGATCCACCCAGTTTGCGGGGAGCTTTATCCCCCTTATGTCGGTCTGGATCCTTACAGGACTCTGGCACGGCACCGGGGCGGATTATCTTGTCTGGGGTCTTTACTGGGGCGCTCTTTTCCTTCTGGAATCCGTTTTTGCTCCGGATTTCAGCGCCTTATATAAGAAAGCGGGAATAGATGAGAATTCCTTTGGCTTCAAATTCTATCTCATGGCCAGGACCTTTGTCTTTTTCTGCATCGGTCGTATGTTTACCGTGGCAGGCTCTCTTGCCGGCTTTTGGATCTTATTTAAGAGGATGTTCCTTCTTAATCCCTGGGTGCTCTTTGACGGCAGCTTATATACCCACGGACTGGACAGGAAGAATTTCTATACCGCGGTTTTTGCGGTGATCCTCCTCTTTATAACGGATCTTAAAAAAGAGGAGAAGAAGGATATCAGGGGGCTCCTTGCAGCCCAGCCCCGGGTTTTCAGGTGGCTTTGCCTGTATATGCTTATCTTCACGGTGGCGGTGTTCGGGATCTACGGTCCCGGCTTCCAGGCCAGTGATTTTGTTTACAGGGGTTTCTGATACACTCCGGCTCTGCCGGGTACTGTCAACAGTAACTGCCCGGCATCCGAAGGGTTTTGAACAGATACAGCCAATAAGGTTTTCTCATAAAGGAGGCATAAAGTGAGAGATAAGATCAAAGAACTGTTAACATCCAATTATCCGGATATCGATTTTGAGTCCTCTGCGGAGCTGGTGGATTCGGGAGTGCTGTCTTCATTTATAGTTGTGAACATCATTTCCCTCTTCACCGTGGAATTCGGGGTAGCCATACCTTACGAAGAGATAATACCGGAGAATTTCAATTCTCTTGACGCAATGGCGGCACTTGTTGAGAAGCTGATGTAAGGAAGTATAACAGTTTTCAGATGAAAAAAAGAGAAGCGCTTTCAATGGCCGTCTTCGTCCTTCTGGGAGCATTGCTGTGGATCCTTTTGTCCGGGCTTTTGAAATTCAAGGAAAGCTATCATTTCAAGGATGTCTTTTATAAGGAGGCCGGAAACTGTGATGTGCTCTTTTTCGGTGCAAGCCATCCCCACAACGCAATAGACCCCCTTTTACTCTGGGACGAATACGGTATAACTTCATATAATCTCGCTGCTTCGGGGGAGCCCATCGCTCTCACCTATTTTGCGCTGAAATCCGGGATTGAGTCCGCAAACCCCAAGGTGGTGGTAGTGGATGTGGGAAAGATATCGGATGATGTGGGGCATGACCATGTCCATACCGGAGAGTCCCATAAGACGCTGGATGCGATCCCCTTCGGTCCGGTAAAGAGGGAGGCTGTTAGGTACCTTCTGGAAACGAAAGTTACGGAGGACCCCTGGGATTTCCTGAGCAATATGTATACCTATCACAGCAGGGTCTATGAACTGGACAGGTATGATTTTGAAGTGGGCGCTTCCCATGCAATGGGCTGGGATAAGAATTTAAGGATCGTTAAGAGCGACGCTCCCGTGTTGGACAGGGAAAGCCGCAATGAGTTAAAGGGCGGAGAGGGCGTTAAGGCCTATGAAAAGATAGTTGAGCTTTGTAAGGAGAAAAATGTAAGGCTCATACTCACCATGATCCCGGGTCATGCCGGATACTACAGCAGGCGTATCGGCAGGTTCAATGCCCTGGCGGATTACACAAGGGAACAGGGCTTTGATGCCATTGACCTGAATGAGGGTGCCGTTGAAATGGGGATAAACTATGACTATGATTTTGCCGCCACCAGCCATATGAACGTGATGGGAGCGGAAAAGGTCACCCGTTATTTCGGTGAGATACTGAAGCGGGACTACGGCCTTCAGGATATGCGGGAGACGGAAAGCGCGGCAAAATGGGAAGGCTTCCATAAAAGATACGCAGATGACATCATCCGCTATCTGGGATATGAGAATGAAGCCACAGCCTTCCTTATGATGTCAAAGTGCAGGGATCTGGAAACAGAAGTCTTTATAAGAGATAAAGCTATCATCGACGATATCTATGCTCTGTCATACATTCTTGATTTTCTCGGGATAGAAGCCACGGAAGCGGGAGATGAGATCCTGGGTGAAGGGAAGGATGCCCTTATAAGAGTATACGACCGCAGTGTACAGGACGGCGTAAGAGGTGATTTACGCATAGAGAAGTCTTTTATCTGTAACGAGGGGGAAATGCTCCTCACCACCACAGGAGAAGTAACCGAGAGAGTCAATTACTTCCCTGAAGTGGAGGAGTGATCTATGCTTAATTACGAAGTCTCACCTTAAGACCTTCTAAGTTCACATCGAAGGTCTCGTCATTCATTCCAAGGAAGATGTACCCGTAGGCAGATCCCGGCATGGCACAGAGCCTTCCTGTCTCCCAGCGGTTCATATAGAAGAATTCAAGGAGCATACCCTCTCTTATTACCGTATCATTTAATGAATACGTTCCGTTGCCGTTCTTTTTAAGCTCTCCCTCGGCACTTACGGGTTTTGACACATGGCTTAAAATGTTTATTGCCCTGATGATATCCTTCTCCGCAGAAAGGAAGGTCCTCTTTAAGAATTCCTCATCGGCCGAACTCTCATCTATGGGATGCCTTTCATTTATCCTTTTGATGCTGTTCTTCTCCAAATATCTTTCGGTAATGCTCATGGCATTCCGGAGACCGCTGATAAGGTCGTTATAGTCCTTAAGGGTTTTGTTTTCCTTCTTTTTTCCTCCGCCGCCGATGGTGGATTCATACTCATTCCGGAGATCCTCCTGCTCGGCTTTTGTAAGCTGGGAAAAAATCACCTGGGACATCTCATAATTCTGAGCAAGCTGTTTTATGGCATAGAGCCAGAGTTCAAATTCCATATACAATCCCCTTTTTATTCTTCTTTTTGGTGCTGTTCATAAATCGTAACATAATACTGGCAGTTTTACCATAAGAAAGTGCTCGCGGTACGGCCGGGATCTCACTGTACCGGGGCTATGTTTCCCGTGTCGGGATCGTATCTTAGTTTTCCGTCATAGTTGTTTGTTCCGGTGATGGTAACGATGCCGTCTTCGGTCTTTGAAGTGAAGTCCTTCTCATACTTATCAACCACGAACGTCGATGCATACCGGTTTGCAAGATCATTATTCAAGCTATCGTTACCTGCGGCATTACAGCATACAATGTCTCTTATTCCAAGCTCCCTCAAGGACGCCATTTGGGACAGGGATAGTGTGGCACCGGAATAGGACATATTGATTGCAACCACGTTGACTCCCGCGTCCTTTGCCGCAGCCGTCAAAGCTCATGACGGAAAAATCCCCTTCTTTCTTAAGGTCTGCTGCAGCCTGACTCACATCCATAAGGTCATCGGCGGTGATATCAGGTGCTTTGGCAAATATCCCGGACTATCTTTCATTGTAACATTTTATGACGGGAAGGGGAGGGGGCACAGCCCCGCCTCCCCGTCAGGAAAGGAAAAAACGTAGGGTAAAAAGATTAACAGATATCTTTGTTGATTA
>JAFVEU010000299.1 GCA_017475845.1 Lachnospiraceae bacterium
TCCGAAGCACAGTCTGGCGGATCTTATATATCAGGGTGCCTCCATAAAGGATGTGATCACATGGGGTCCCATGGGCATAGGCTTTATCTCCGGAGGCTCCGGCATAGCCGGCATGGGAAACCTGAGCCGGGATCATCTGGATTATCTTATCCGCAATCTCTCGGAGCTGGATATGATGGCGGATGTGATAATAATCGACACGGCGGCGGGTATTTCCGAAGCGGTGCTGGAATTCCTTGTGGCCAGCAGGGAGATAATCCTCGTTACCACCCCGGAGCCCACATCCATTACGGATTCCTACTCCTTATTAAAGGCGCTGAACCTTCATGCCAAATTCAATAAGGATGAGACGAAGGTCAAGGTCATCACCAACAAGGTGGAGACCACAGAGGAGGGAAAGCAGCTTTATTCCAAGCTCAGCGCCGTGGTAAACAGATATCTGAAGTTGAATATGGAATTCCTGGGAGTGATCCCCTACGACAATTCCCTTGTTAAGGCTGTTATGCAGCAGAGCCCGGTACTGATCTCAAATCCTCAGGCGAAGGCGGCAAAGGCATTTCAGGATGTGGCCAACACACTCATGGATATCCCTCATACGGAAACTATTTACCGCAGAGGCATGAGCGGATTTTTTGCAAATATCATTTCAGGGAGGAATTTTGTATAGATGTTAAACGAATATATTGTTCCCGGTGATAGGATAGAGCTTACATCAACCAGGGTTTCGGACAGGGATATCGATGAATCCGACGGTAAAGGCGGAAGAGGCAAGGTCTTTCATTCAAAGATATATGATATCCGTTCCGAAGAGATAATAGAGATAGAGATGCCCATAGAGAAGGGCAAGCTTGTCCTTTTACCCGTGGGTGGAGAATTCGATCTCTGCTTTTATTCCTCCTCGGGCCTGTACCAGTGTTATTCCGTGGTCAGGGACAGATACAAGACCAATAACATGTACATTCTCGTTATGGAGCTCACCAGCGGCTTAAGGAAGTTCCAGAGGAGGGAGTACTACCGTTTCAACTGTGTCCTGGACATGAAGTGCAGGAGGCTGAGTGATGAGGAGAAGGAGACCTATGTTTCCAGAGCCGTGGAATTCATGGATACGGACCTCACACTGGAGGATGGTCTTATCGTCGATATAAGCGGCGGCGGGGCCCGGTTTGTATCCGATTACGAGTATGACCCCAACGAAAAGATACTATTCAAGTTTTCCCTGAAAATAGATGAGAAGCCGCAGCAGTTTTCCATTGTGGGCAGGGTGGTAAAATCAAATCCCAAGGACGGAGCTCCGGGTAAATTTGAGAACCGTATCAAATTCCTGAGCATAGACAGCCGGGAAAGAGAGAACATCATCCGGTATATTTTTGAAGAGGAACGCAAGATCAGAAGAAAAACCAGCGACGGCAGATAAGGAGAAAAGCTCTTATGGCTGACGATGTAAAGAAAATACTAGTTGTAGATGACTCTGCACTCATGAGAAGGATCGCCGGTGATATAATAGACGGTGACAGCAGATATCGCGTGGAAGATAAGGCGAAAGACGGCGTGGAAGCTCTCGAGCTTCTGAAGAAAAAGAAGTATGACGCCGTTGTGCTGGACGTGAACATGCCCCGCATGAGCGGGCTGGAGCTTTTAAGAGAACTGCAGAAACAGAAGATCAGCGCCAGGGTCCTTATGTTTTCTTCTACTACAGGGGAGGGAACAAAGGAGACCATCGAAGCTCTCGAGCTTGGTGCTGTGGACTTTATCCAGAAACCTTCCGGTCTGGCTGCCCTGAAGGATCAACATTTTAAAGACCGCTTCCTTAAGTTTCTCGCAGTTGTTGCAAAAGCCAGTCTCGTGGGTGGAGTGGGCACGGTTTCGATCCCGGCTCCTTCAAGAACAGAGCCTGTCCAGACGCCTCCCGCAAGGACCTTTTCCGCACCGGGAGGATTTACGCATGTTGCTCCCAAGCCGGAGGGCAGCATCACGTTGCGGACGGGAGTACCGGCGGTGTCGGGCGAGAAGTGCATAGCTATCGCTTGTTCCACCGGGGGGCCTAAGGCTCTGCAGAAGGTGATCCCTTATATTCCCGCAAAGATAGATGCTCCCATTCTTCTGGTACAGCATATGCCGGCAGGGTTTACAAAATCCCTGGCGGAAAGGCTGGACGCTCTTTCAAAGGTAAGAGTGAAGGAGGCTGAGGATGGGGATCGTCTGGAAAAGGGAACCGTTTATCTTGCCCGCGGAGGAAAGCATATGAAGGTGGGCAGGAGTGGGAACCAGATGAGGATCTATTACTCTGATGAGCCTGCAAGAGAGGGCGTTAAGCCTGCGGCGAATTATATGTATGAATCTCTGGTTGATTCCCCTTATGCGGAGATCTGCTGTGTAGTACTTACCGGTATGGGTGCGGACGGCACAGCCGGGATAGAGAACCTTGTGAAACAGAAAAAAATATATGTGGTCGCACAGGATGAACCTACCAGCGCAGTTTACGGCATGCCCAGAGCCATCGCTCTGACGGGCCTCGTAAGTGAGATAGTTCCGCTGGAAAAGGTGGCCGATTCGATCACAAGACACGTGGGGGTAAGGTAATATGGATGTAGGCCAGTATTTAGGTATTTTCCTGGATGAGTCCCAGGAACACATTCAGGCGCTTAATGACAACCTTCTGACTCTGGAGCAGGATCCGGAAAACGAGGATTCCATTAACGAGATATTCCGTGCAGCCCATTCCTTGAAGGGAATGGCAGGGACCATGGGATACAAACGTCTGCAGAGGCTGACGCATGATACGGAGGATGTTTTCTCCGCTATCCGCGGCGGTCAGATGAAAGTAACGTCAAACCTTATTGATATCCTTTTCCAGGCACTGGATGCCATTCAGGGATATGTGGATACCATAAGGGATACTTCCGATGAGGGAGAAAATGACAATGAATCCGTTATCGCAGAGCTCGGAAAGTTCTTAAACGGCGGCGGAGGCGAAGGCGACGAAGGAGAAGAGGATGAGGGAGCTGCAGAGAGCCCTGCGGAAAAGGCAGCTGCACCTGTATCCTCAAACAGCGAAAAGGCACTCTACAGGAAGATAGTTCTGGAAGAAGCACAGAAGGATGTGATGAAGGATGCTGTTGTAGCCGATAAAAAGGTCTACGGCTTTACGGTATATATCGCTGAGAGCTGCATGCTGAAAGCTGCCAGAGCCTTCCTTGTATTCAAGGCAGTAGAGGAATTGGGAGAGATCATAGTAAGCAATCCTTCATCCCAGGATATAGAGGATGAGAAGTTTGATCTGTCCTTTAGTATTTTCGTGGTCACCGCAGAGCCCATCGACAAGGTGGTGGCAGCCATCAAATCTGTTTCCGAGATCGAAGAGGTTGCCGGTGAAGAATATGATGAGACCATGATCGACAATAACGGCACGGAAACAGGTGCCGCAGGGACGGAAGAGGCCGCTGAGGATGAAAGCACGACGGCTCCCGAAGCGGAGAGCGCTGAGGTTTCCGTTGCTCCCGCAGCAGAGCCCAAAGCCGAGAGACGTGCTTCATCTTCATCATCTTCGAAGAAAGCAGCTCCTGCCAAGAAGCCTGTTGCAAGCCAGACCATAAGAGTTGATATCGATAAGCTGGATGTCCTTATGAACCTGGTTTCGGAGCTTATCATCGCCAAGAACGCACTTGTTTCATCCGCGGCTCAGATGTCCGGCGGCTCGAATTCCGAGAGCCAGGCAATTACCGAGAACGTTGAATATCTGGAAAGCGTTACCACAAATCTGCATGAGTCAGTCATGAAGGTGAGAATGGTACCTATCGAGAGCGCTCTCCAGAGATTCCCCAGGATGATAAGGGATCTGGAAAAGAAGCTCGGCAAGCGAATGCAGCTTACCATCACCGGTGAAGAGACAGAGCTTGACCGTACCGTGGTAGACCAGATCGGAGATCCTCTGATGCATCTCCTTCGTAACAGCGCAGATCACGGTCTGGAAACTCCCGAGGTAAGAAGCGGAAGAGGAAAGCCGGAAACAGGCTCCATCTTCTTAAATGCATATCAGGAAGGCAACAACGTTATCATAGAGGTCGGTGACGACGGTAACGGAATAGACGTGGAAGCCGTCAGACAGAAGATCATCGAGAGAAACTACATGTCCGAAGAGCAGGCCATGCAGCTGAACGATAAGGAAGTCATCGATGTGCTCTTTGATCCCGGTTTCTCAATGGCCAAGCAGGTTACGGATATTTCCGGAAGAGGCGTGGGCCTTGACGTTGTAAAGAGCAATATAGAGCAGCTGGGCGGTGATGTTGAAGTCAAGACCAAGCTGGGTGAAGGTTCAACCTTCATCGTAAGGCTTCCTCTTACACTTGCCATCATCCAGGCTCTCATGGTTCTTGTGGGCGGTGAAAAGTATGCCATTGCCCTTGGAAACATACAGACTATCGAGGATATCCCTGTTTCAGAGATAAGGCTTGTTGAGAATAAGGAGGTCATACAGCTTAGAGGCTCCGTGATCCCCATCATCAGGCTTTCCGATATGCTTGACGCACCGGAGATTGAGAGGGATAACGAAAATCTCATTGTAGTCGTGGTAAAGAAGGGAGACAGCCTTGCAGGTCTTGTGGTTGATGAACTCATGGGCCAGCAGGAAGTTGTTATCAAGTCCCTCGGAAAATATATCAATACCAGCAGGATCATAAGCGGCGCTACCATCCTCGGAGACGGCGAAGTAGCACTGATAATTGATTCCAATGCTTTATTCTAAAGGGGGATAAAAATGGCTGACGAATTAAGAATCATAGACAATGACATTACACAGTATATAGTTGTGGCCCTGGGGAATGAGCAGTACGGCATCGACATCAAATACATCGATAACATAGTAAGGATGCAGAGGATAACCAGGGTTCCGAAAAGTGCCGAATATTTCAGAGGTGTTATAAACCTGAGAGGTGAGGTGGTACCCGTTATGAGCCTCAGGGTAAAGATGGGGCTGCCTGAAGGAGAGATTACGGGAAAGAGCCGTATCATTATCCTGAAGGTCGATCAGAGCGGAAGCATAGGCGTTCTGGTGGACGAGGTGAAGAAGGTTTACAACCTGAGAGCCGACGACATTGAAGAGAACTTATCCCATGACAGCAAGAGCGGGGTACAGTCCTTCATCAGCGGAGTCGGCAAGGTGGAGAACGGGCTGGTATCTCTCCTGGATCTTTCCACCATAATAGGTGAAGCAGATTAATTAAATGATAATTCAGGGAAACCGGTGACATCGGTTTCCCTGTGTTTGTAGTATAAGCTGACGGAGGAATGATTTTGGGTGAATTCGATCTTAATCATGTAGATGATATTTATTTTGATGTCCTTAAGGAGATCGGGAATATCGGTGCAGGTAATGCCGCGTCGAGTCTTGCTCAGATGCTTCAGGAAAAGGTGGATATGAAAGTGCCCAGAGTTGAGCTTCTCGATTTCAATCAGATAGGCGACGCAATAGGCGGTGACGATCAGATAATGGCGGGTATTTACGTGCTGGTACAGGGTGATATCACCGGAAGCATCATGTTCCTTTTGGAACAGAAATCAGCACAGAAGCTTATCGGAAAGATGATGAGCGCCATGGGAATGGAACCCGGCGGAGGCGAAGTCCTTAATGAGATGGAGCAGTCGGTGCTTAAGGAGATAGGAAACATCATTACCGGTGCTTATCTTAATTCCCTGTCTGCCATGACGAATTTAAAGATCACGGAGTCGGTTCCGGATCTAACCGTGGATATGGCGGGAGCTATCCTGTCAGTACCGGCCATAGAGTTTGGAATGGTGGGAGACAAGATGCTCATGATACAGACTGCCTTTACTGATGATGATGAATTGAACGGATATTTTATCCTGGTTCCTGACCTGCCTTCATACAGTAAACTGTTGGGAGCCCTGGGCATATCACTTTGATCAGAACATGAAATATGGTATGGGCGTTTAGGAAGAAGGCAAATCAGATATGAGTGAGTTGATAAAAGTGGGTATGGCTGATTTAAAGCTCTGCCCTAAAGGACAAGGCATCACCACCCTGGGGCTGGGATCCTGTGTAGGTGTTGCCATCAGAGATAAGGCTACGGGAAACGGCGGGCTTGCACACGTAATGCTTCCTGACAGTACCGCGATACGGAGCAATCAGAATATTGTCAAGTTTGCGGATACGGGGGTCAAGGAGCTGGTACGGCTGATGGAACAGGCAGGAGGGAACCGCTCCAGGTTTACCGCAAAGATCGCAGGCGGAGCCAAGATGTTCTCTTTTTCCAATAACACTGCTCTGGTAAACGTCGGTGACAGAAATGTGGAAGCCGTGAAGAAGGTGCTTGCTGAGCTTAGGATCCCTATTCTTGCTCAGGATACGGGGTTGAATTTCGGTCGGACAGTGGAGTTTTTCCCGGAGACCGGAGATTATATCATTAAGGCCGTCGGAAAACCGGAAAAGAAGATATGACGGAAGACGAACAACAGACAAAAGAAAAACGCGAGGAA
>JAFVEU010000300.1 GCA_017475845.1 Lachnospiraceae bacterium
ATAGACTTAAAAACAGGCTTTGATTATACGGGAGGGCAGGACAGATATGTTTCCGCCCTTCAGCGCTATTATAAGTCTTCGGAAAGTAATATGGAAAAGATCCGTGATTTTCTGAACAGGGAGGATACAGATAACCTGGAGATACTTTTCCACGCGATAAAAAGTAACTCTCTTATGATAGGTGCCCTGTCTCTGTCCGACAGATTTGCTCTTTTGGAAACCTATTCCCGTGACGGCGATCTGGCTGCAGTAAATTCCAATATCGAAGAAACCCTTGATGAATATGAGAAGATCCTTGAAGTCCTTAAGCCTTTAGGCGAGATGGAAAGGCTGAAGGCAGAGGGAGAACTTACCGGAGAGGAAGCAAAGGAAACAGCGTACAAGCTTCTTGCTGCCCTCGACGATTTTTCCGATGACCTGGCTGCAGAGCTCATTTCAAAGCTTGCGGGATACCCCTTCAGGATAACCCAGATGAATAAGCTTCAAAAAACCGCGGATCTCATTAATGACTTTATGTATGATGATGCCGCTGAGCTGATAAAAGAAATAATCCCTTCCATAGAATAAAGACTCAAAATAGAAAGGTGCCGCTTATGATGAAAAAATTTATCTCTGTTCTTTTAGTATCCGGCCTTGCTGTTTCCCTGACGGCCTGTGATCCGTCTTCAGTCACGGTCGATTCCGGAAATACCGATAATTCCCGGATAGAAAAATCCTTAGGGAACGCAGTTCAGGATAAGGGTGCTTCCGAAGATGATGACAGCTTCCGGATCGGTATCGTTACCGGCTCCTATTCCCAGTCGGAGGATGACAGACGGGGCGCGGAGGCCTTTCAGAAAAAATACGGAAAGGACATGGTGACCCTTGCCATCTATCCAGACAACTTTACCGAAGAAGCAGAGGTCACCATCGGGACCATAGCAGGTCTTGCCGAGGACCCGAAAATAAAGGCCATCATTGTAAATCAGGCGGTTGAAGGAACAACGGATGCATTCAGACGGATAAAGGAAAAGCGTCCCGATATCCTGTGCATTGCAGGCGAAACCTTTGACGAATTTGATGATATAAAGGAAGTGGCAGATCTTGTGGTAAACAACGATTTTGTCGCCCGTGGATATCTGATGATAAAGACAGCTCATGATCTAGGCTGCGATACTTTTGTTCATATTTCTTTTCCACGGCATCTTTCATATGAAACCTATTCCAGACGGGTCAACATCATGAAGGCAGCCTGTGAAGAATTCGGCATGGAATTTGCCATGGAAGAGGCCCCGGATCCGACAACGGAGGTTGGTGTTCCCGGAGCACAGGCATTTATTACGGAGCATGTTCCCCGGTGGGTTAAAAAATACGGCAAAAACTCAGCTTATTTCTGTACAAATGACGCCCACACGGAGCCTCTTATCAGAGGACTTATGTCCCAGGGCGGATACTTTATCGAAGCTGATCTCCCCTCGCCCCTGATGGGCTACCCCGGAGCTCTGGATCTGGATTTCACCGGAAACAGCGGCGATTTCGAAAAGATAACCCGGGATGTTGAAGAGGCGGTGGTTGCAGGCGGGGGTGCCGGAAGATTCGGAACCTGGACTTCTTCATACGGATTCACCAATTCTGCAGGACTTGCGGAACACGCCCGCAATGTCATTCTGGGTAACAGCGGGATCACTGACTTAAATGATATCATTTCCTCCTATAAGCTGTATTCTCCGGAAACCGAATGGAACGGTTCCAATTTTACCAAAGCTTCAACCGGCGAGGTATTTGATAACATATTCCTCATATATCAGGATACCTATATCTTCGGAGATCCCGGTCATTACATGGGGATCACAAAGACAGAGGTTCCGGAAAAGTATTTTACCATTGAATAACGTAAAGTCTGGTGCAGGAGTGAATTCCGATGAACGGAGACGATAAGTACGCAGAAAAAAAACACAGTATGATAATACCGCTTATACTGGTCTTTGTATTTGTGGCTGTTATGGTGGCCTATACTTCAAGGCTTATATACAGCGTTGCGGTATCAAATTACAATATTGTGATCGAGGACAGGATCTTAAATGTCTCCTCATTGATCGACAATCACTTAAATACCGCTGAAAACGTACTCCATGTCACAGCCGACTCGGTCTACCACATGCTGATAAGCGGCAGCACACCCTCCCGTATACATGAATTCCTGGTGGAAGAAACCAATAATGTATCTGAACAGTTTAACGAAAACTTTACCGGAATATACGGCTTCATCATGAATCGTTATATGGACGGCTTAAACTGGGAACCTCCTGATGGCTACGACCCGAAAACCCGTGACTGGTATATCATTGCAAAGGAACACGACGGGGATGTGGCATTTGTTCCGCCCTATGTGGATGCCCAGACCGGGAATCTCCTCATTTCCGTATGCAGGATGCTGCCTGACCGGCAGAATATCATTTCTCTGGATGTACAGCTTAAAGGCGTCCAGTCCCTGATGGAAGAGCTTACCTTAAACGGCAAAGGCTACGGCTTTATCGTGGATGACACCGGTCTCATAATCGCCCACAAGGATGAGGAAAAGAAGGGCACAAAGATAATCGATATCCCGGGGGGAGAAGATTTATTAAATGCCCTGAAGGAAGCCGGAGCCGGAAGCTTCCAGCACACTGTCAACGGAGATAAATGCACGGTTTTCGTCAACAGTATAAGCAACAACTGGTATGTGGTGATGGTGCTTAGTAACAGTGAGCTCTACGAGGAAGTGACAAGCCAGCTGGTGGTAAACATCATCATCTGTTCCCTGGTCGTCATCATGATCGCCATCTTCTACTTCGTGGGTCATAAGAACGAGAAAGACTACGCCAAGCGTATGGAGGAGATGAAGCTGGAGGAACAGAGGGCTTCCTATGAGAGAAAGGTTCTGGAGCTTGAGAAGGACGCAGCCAATGCCTCAAACAAGGCTAAAAGTGATTTTCTCGCCAATATGTCCCATGAAATAAGGACCCCCATGAATGCCATAATCGGTATGGACGAGATGATACTACGTACCTCACCCGAAGACCCGGTAAGGAAATACGCCCTGAATATCAAGAGTGCGGGTAAGACTCTTCTTTCCATAATCAACGGTATCCTTGACTTTTCCAAGATCGAATCCGGAAAGATGGACCTGGTTCCCGTGGACTACAGCTTCGCCTCTGTCATGAATGACATAGTAAATATGAGCTTAAAGAAAGCCGAAGATAAGGGTCTTGAATACAGAATGAATGTTTCGGAGGCTATCCCTTCCGTCCTCCGGGGAGACGAAATAAGGGTTCGTCAGGTCATGCTGAATCTCATAAACAATGCGATCAAATATACCCACCAGGGAAGCGTGTCCGTAGATGTATCCTTTGACAGGCTCGCTGACACCCTTATCTTTGCCGTGAAGGACACGGGAATCGGGATCAGGGATGAAGATCTTTCAAAGCTTTTCGGCTCCTTTGAAAGGCTTGAGGAGGATAAGAACAGGAATATCGAGGGCACCGGTCTGGGTCTCAATATCGCCATGAGCCTTGTACGGATGATGGGTGGAAATATAGATGTCGACAGTACATACGGGGAAGGAAGCGAATTCAGGGCGACCATGAAGCAGGAAGTTGTGGATCCTACGCCCGTAGGTGACCTGGCCCAGAATATATCAAAGCTTCAGGCATCAAAGGATGAATATAAGCCTTCTCTTATCGCTCCAAAGGCCAAAGTCCTTATCGTCGATGATAACGAGATGAACCTGGAGGTCATCACCGCTCTTATGAGGGACACGAAGATAAGGATTACCACAGCCCTTTCAGGCACTGACTGTATTGATATCCTGAAAAATGACAGGTTTGACGTTATCCTTCTGGATCAGATGATGCCGGGACTTTCCGGCACAAAGACTCTGGAGATCATAAGAGAAGACCATCTGGCGGAAGGCACCCCCATCATCGCCCTTACGGCGGACGCCATAGTAGGCGCCAGGGAATCCTATATCAAAGAGGGCTTTACGGATTACCTTTCAAAACCGGTCATGTATCCCGAGCTTGAAAGCGTTCTGCTTAAGTATATGGATGAAAGGCTCCTTCAGCCCGATGCTCCAAAAGAAGCCGGGGCTGCAACCGCCTCGTCTTCCGATGATCCCGGAGATCCCGCTGAAAATGGCGTTATCCTGGTCATCAATGATTCGCCTGAAAAGCTCAGGACCATAAAGGAGATGATAGGCTCCCGCTATAAGGGCGTTTATGTAAGGGACGAAGCCAGCGCCCGTAAATACCTGTCAAAACACCAGGCAGACCTCATCCTGAGGGATGGAGACAGTATATCCGGCTGACTTTCCATCAGCTGTCCCTATTTATCTTTCTTAAGGCTTTCAAGTTGTGCTCTAAGCTTTTCGATCTCTGCATCCTTCTGCTTAAGCTCTTCTTCCTGCTCCGCTATCTGTTTGTCCTGTTCTGCTATCTGTTTGTCCTGTTCTGCTATCTGTTTGTCCTGCTCCGCTATCTGTTTGTCCTGCTCCGCTATCTGTTTGTCCTGCTTCAAAAGACGTTCCCGACGGTGGATATCGCCCCTGATCTCCTCATCACGAACACGGAGGATTTCCAGTATCTTCGGATCTGTAACACTGCTGTATATTGAGTTTGCCGCCATTTCAATATAAGGATCTTTTTCTGAAAGCATTCTTATCTCCTCCCATGTTGTAGCCTTAAAAAGTGCTGCCCACTTATCTATACCGTAAGCTTTGTCCTCTTTAGTTGCAAGATTTATGTGGTTCAATTCTACCACAGACAATGTAAAGCTGTCACTATATACATGGTGATTCCTCAGATTACTCATACGATATGTTGCGTAGAATTCTGGGTACTTCGGAAAAAGGGTATAGTCAAGGAAACCGATCTGATATACTGGCTTTACATCAGAATAGTCATCACCATGATCAAGGCTGTTAAACTCGCGGCATAAATAGGAAATAGAGCGCGGAACCCAGTTTTTCAGATCCTTGACCTGCATCTCCAGGTTGATGATGGTATTGTCATTAAAAAGGACCAGAATATCGAGGTGATAGTTCTTGTCTGTGATGATATGGCCGGTCTTAACCGGATTCTTTACTTCAGCTTTTATAATAGAGGCCGGATCAAGATGCAGCAGGGCCGCAATAAGCCCGATCAGGGCCTGCTCATTTTCCTGAAGAACGATGTGAAAAAGATAATCGTTCGTCATGTTGTAGGCTACTTTTCCGGTTGCCTTCTCAAAAGGTACAGGTTTTAAAGATGAATACATATAAAGACTCCTTTCAAAAAAGAATTGTGAATAGTAATGGAAATATTTGGCGAAACGCCGATAAAAAAGGTTCCCGACAGAATTGTCGAATGAAGTATTGCAAATATATCAGATTATCACATTTATTTCAAGAGCAAATGCAAAAAGCGATTACAAAAAGACCCGGAGATGTTTTGCATCTCCGGGTCTAAGTTTCGTAATCTGATCGATCAGCCTGGCAGTGGCAGCGTGAGGTTGCCCTTGTAATCTCCCTTACCTGTAAGGTTCACATTCTTTTCGGCAATAACAGCATCATAGTCCTTCTTCTTAAGGGTGAGCTTATTCCCGCTTAAGGATATTTCTGCCTTCTTAACCTTGTCTCTCTTTGGATTCAGAAATACTTTTGAATCATTCACATCTGCCATGGAGAGATCCGCATGCTCGATCCTGAATTCCACGGGCTTCTTCTTAAGGGCTTTATTTGCGGTCTTAATATCTGTCTTATTTTCCTTGCTTATACCG
>JAFVEU010000029.1 GCA_017475845.1 Lachnospiraceae bacterium
ACGAATGCCGCAAATAAGGTAAATCCGTGTTTTGAACACCTTTATGGACAGGTGTTCGTTAAAACACGGTATAGTGGAGTAGAGGGGAGTCGAACCCCTGTCCAAAAAACCATTCCCTGTCCTTCTACTATCATAGTGCATTGTTTGTTATTCCCTCTTCCCTGCGGCAATGCACAGCCTCAGGGCTTCGGTAAGCTTCATGTTACGTACTGTGACTCAAAGCTTTGCCACAGCCGTTTCCTGTGATGATGACGCCGGTATCCGGGACCACAGGTAGAACCGGGCCGACGGCGGCTGCGCTTAGGCAGCTGCTAACGCGTAATTTTCGTCTGCGTTTAAATTTAAGTTTGGGTTTTTACGAGTACCTCACTCGGATAGCTTCTCCAGCTGCAGATTCCCTGTCGAAACCATTACTACCCCTTATATTGACCCGGAACCGAAGGATCCGGGTTACGGCGGCATCAGTTCTGCGCTGGCAAATCTGATGCTGTTATCATAGCCATTGTCAAAGTTCACCTTCCACTGTTGTATCGGCTTATTTCTTCATGATTATAACCCCGGCTGCAGACAAATACAATTAACTTACAGTTAAATTTCTGTCCGGGTCGCGGAGGAGGCGCGGATGGAGCGCAGACCGGTCCCTGACGGGTCCCTTTGTAAGGAACAGTCCTTCTTACCTCAGGCGGATCTTCATCTCCCTTTCGGTCTCCCGCTCCACGTCCTTCTTCGCTATGGTCTCCCTCTTGTCATAGAGCTTTTTACCCTTGCAGAGACCGATATTCACCTTGACCTTCCCATCCTTGAAATAGACTTCAAGAGGCACCAGGGTATAGCCCTTTTCCTTAAGTTTCTGGTCGTACTTTAAGATCTCCTTCTTATGGGCTAAAAGCCTTCTGGTCCTTAAGGGGTCCTTATTGAAGATATTGCCCTTTTCGTAGGGTGAGATGTTCATACCCTCCACGAAGAGTTCCCCGTGGCGGATAAAGACATAGGCCTCCTTAACACTGCAGTGCCCGGCCCTTATGGACTTAACCTCCGTCCCGAAAAGCTCTATCCCTGTTTCCAGCTGCTCCTCCACGAAATAATCGTGAAAGGCCTTTTTATTATTTGCTATGAGTTTTTTTCCTTCGTTTGATTTCGCTGCCATTTTCTGACCTTTCCACTCCGCCCTTTGAGCCACGCCTTTTCGGTGACACGGACTTTTTTTCCTCCGTGATAAAGACAAAATCTATGGTCCTCAGATCCTTATCGGCGGCCGCCACCCTTACCTTGACGGGATCTCCCATTCTGTAGGTATGTCCGGTGTTTCTTCCCTTTGCCTCCATCAGTATATCATTATATATATAAAAATCATCTGTTATGTCACTTAGCCGTACCATGCCCTCCACGGTATCCGGAAGCTCCACGTAGATCCCATGGGCGGTAACCCCGGATACCACGCCTTCGTACTCATCCCCGATGTGGTCCAGCATGTACTCCACCTTTTTAAGCTTTTCCACTTCCCTTTCGGCCTCGTCAGCTCTTCTCTCCCTTTCGGAAGACTGACTTGCCACCGTAGAGAGGATCCCGTCATAGTGGGAGATCCTTACTCTGTTAAGCTCTCCCCTTAGCTGCTCCTTTATGATCCTGTGTATCTGCAGATCGGGATAGCGCCTTATGGGAGAGGTGAAATGACAGTAATATCTGTCCGCCAGGCCGAAATGGCCTATGGGATCCGTGGTGTATTTAGCCTGTCTCATGGAGCGGAGGGTCATCCTTGCGATGAGGGCTTCCTCCGGTGCTCCTTCCACACTATTTAAGAGCTTCTGTATCTCCTTGGGATGTACACCGTCACGGCTTATCTTCAGCGAAAAACCGAGGTTCTTAACGTAGTCCCTTAACGCCTTTATCTTCTCCGGATCGGGCTCCTCATGCGTCCTGTAGACAAAGGGAAGTTCCTGAAAGGTTGAAGACTCCGCCACAGTCTCATTTGCAGCAAGCATAAAGCTCTCAATAAGCTTTGTAGCGGTATTTGCAACTCTGGGTTCAAATCCCGTAACCTTACCCTTTTCATCAAGGATGATCTTTGTCTCCGGAAAATCAAAGTCCACGGCCCCTCTCTTCCGCCTTTTTTCCGTAAGGATAGCGGAAAGGGCCTCCATCTCCTTAAACATGGGGAGGAGAAAAGCACACTCCTCCTTAAGCTCCGGTTCCGCTCTGTCTTCAAGAAGGCTTAATACCTCATTATAGGACATCCGCCTGTCGGAATTGATGACGGATTCGCAGATCTCCGATTCCAGTACTTCCCCCTTCTTATCTATCTTCATCAGACAGGAAAAGGTGAGCCTGTCTTCCCTCGGGTTAAGGGAGCAGCAGCCGTTTGACAGCACCTCCGGGAGCATGGGGATCACCCGGTCCGCTAAATATACGCTGGTGCCTCTGGAAAAAGCCTCTCTGTCAAGGATGGAATTCTCGGAAACATACTCGGATACGTCTGCGATATGTACCCCAAGGTCATAATTACCCTCGCTGTCAATGGACAGGCTTACGGCATCATCCAGGTCCTTTGCGTCCTCTCCGTCTATGGTAACGGTAAGGACATCCCTTAAGTCCCTTCGCCCATTGAGCTTCTTCTTTGCAACCTTACGGGCGGCTTCCTCTGCGTCCTTCACAACCTCTTCCGGAAACGCCTCCGGAAGGGCTCTGGCTCGCACAACGGACTCTATATCCACTCCGGGATCGTCCTTCATGCCTATGATCCCGGTGATCCTGCCCTCGCTCCTATGGGTGCTGTCCCCATATTTCTCGATATGGACCACAACCTTCATGTTGCGCTTTGCGTCCATGCTGTCGGGGCCGGCTACAAAAATATCATCTGTTATCCTTACATCATCCGGTATTACGAAGCCGTAGCTTCCGGTCTTTCCCGCAGGCTCGTAGGTTCCAACGATCTCCGTTACCGCTCTGGAGATGATCTTTTTGATCCTCCCCTCGTCCCTGCGGCCTCCCCTGCCGGCAAGTTTTGTTATCTCAACTTCCACCACATCATCATTCATGGCCCCCAGGGAATCCGGATTTTTGATAAATATATCCCTCTCCCTGTTTTCCACTATGACAAAGCCGAAGCCCCCGGTGTGGGCCTCGTACTTCCCAATGATACCGGCGGGTGCTATGGTGATCTTTCCCCTCTTGCTCCGTAAAACCCTGCCTTCCTTTAACAGAAAGCGGAGAATGGCCCGGAAATCCTCCCGGTCTTCCTCTGTGGTGCAGAAAAAGGTGATAAGCTCCCTTTCCCGCATGGGGACATAGAGCTCGCTTTCCATGAATTCCAGCACCAGTTCTTTTCTTTTTTCAAAAAGTTCTTTATCCATATTCATACGCCGCCCGTCCCGCGGCTGCCCCGGCTGTGCCTGTATCTAAAGTATACTGCCGTTTAAGGGCCTGTTAAAAAAGGCCCCATCCTTGTAAGACGGGGCCGGCATTTCATCTTCAGATCACTTTTTCTCTCCTGTACCTCAGAAGAATTTCATGTTCAGGACTATTGACAGAACAAAAAACAGTACCGCCAGAACCCTTGTGATCTTCATCATCATTCCCTCCATGGACTGACCTTTATTCTTTCCCCAGTATGTATCCGCAGCCCCCTGAATGGCTCCCAGTCCTGCACTCTTTCCTTCCTGCAGGAGAACTATGGCCGTAAGGGCAACACAAGCTAACATAAATATGATCGAAACAAAAATCCTCATGATAAAAACTCCTTAAAAAGTACTTTTCACTGACAAGCCCGATTAGTGTAACACTTCCGGAGAAATAATGCAAGTACCGGGATTAAACTAACAGTTAACAGTACCTGTAGGTGATCTGAACCTGTCGATGTATATTCCTGAGACTGACTGAAAAGGACCGGCCGAAGCCGGTCCCCTTGTGGACGAGAGATATCATGATTTGAATTTTTCAAGAATATCCTCGCACATATGTTCCATATCAACTTCTTCATCCCCGGTGGACCAGCCGCAGCACCTGTTCACACCGCGGAATATGGGATAAACAGTCTCATACTCTTCTTTTTTCTTATTCATGCGCCTCTTCATTTATGAGGGCGTACCCCCCACATCCAGTTTACTTCTTTATGAGCAACGACTCTCCCGTCATCTCGGCAGGCTTTTCTAACCCCATTCACTCTATGAGGGTGGGTACGATGTCGCAGAGCTTGCCGCCCTCCTTGAGGCCGTATCCCTCATCATAGTTTACAAGGATGAAGGGCACGGGATTGGTGGTGTGGGCCGTGTAGGGCTCTCCTGTCTCGTAGTCGATCATCTGCTCGGCGTTTCCGTGATCGGCGCAGATGAACATCACTCCGCCAACTTCCTTTACAGCGTCAACTGCCTGTCCCACGCAGCTGTCAACGGTCTCTATGGCTTTGATGGCCGCGCTTTCAACTCCCGTATGTCCTACCATGTCGGGATTTGCGAAATTGATGATGATAACGTCATACTTTCCGGACTTGATGGCGGAAACCAGCTTCTCACACACGCCGGGAGCGCTCATCTGGGGCTTAAGGTCATAGGTGGCCACATCCTTGGGGCTGTTGACTAAAACCCTGTCCTCGCCTTCATTTGGCTTTTCAACTCCGCCGTTAAAGAAGAAGGTGACGTGCGCGTATTTCTCCGTCTCTGCTATACGGCACTGCTTCATGCCAAGGGATGCGAGATATTCACCGAAGGTATTGTTGATCTCCTGCTTCTTAAAAGCTATCTCCTTGTTCTTTATAAGGGGATCATAATCTGTGAAGCAGACGTAGGTCACTTTCTTCCTGGGACCTCTGTCGAACTTGTCGAACTCATCATCGCAGAAGCAGTGGGTGATCTCCCTGGCCCTGTCCGGCCTGAAATTATAGAAAATGATGGAATCGCCGTCCTGGATGGTGGCAACCGGCTTTCCGTCCTTCTTTACCACAAAGGGAACAACGAACTCATCGGTCACATCCTTATCGTAGGAGGCCTGGATGCCCTCTGTGGCGGATTCCGCTTCCTCGCCTATGCCCTGGGTCAGCGCCACATATGCCTTCTCTATACGGTCATAGTTATTGTCCCTGTCCATGGCGTAGTATCTACCGTGTACGCTGGCCACTTCTCCCACACCGATCTCTGCCATCTTCTTTTCAAGGTTCTCCACATATTCCTTTCCGGAAGCGGGAGGAGTGTCCCTGCCGTCTAAGAAGCAGTGTACATAGACCTTTTTTAAGCCCTCTCTCTTTGCCAGCTCCAAAAGTCCGTAGATATGGGTATCATGGCTGTGGACTCCGCCGGGAGATACAAGCCCGTAGCAATGGAGGCTGGAATCGTTCTTCTTAACGTTTTCAACAGCCTTTAACAGAGCTTCGTTCTTAAAGAAGTCCCCGTCCTCGATCTCCTTGGTTATACGGGTCAGCTCCTGATAGATGATCCTTCCGGCACCCATGTTCATGTGTCCAACCTCGGAATTTCCCATCGGTCCGTCGGGAAGACCTACGGCAAGGCCGCTGGCATAGCCCTTGACAAAGGGATATTCCTTCATCAGGCCATCGATAACAGGCGTTTTTGCCTGGGCCACCGCGTTGTGCTCCGGATTCTCATTTAAGCCGAAGCCGTCCATAATAAGCAATACTGCAGGTTTCTGTCTCATTTTTTAAGATCCCCTTTCATAGTCTTCGCAGAATTCTTTCATCCTACTTTTCATGATATTCTTTTTCTGTATTTACATTCCATATTTCAGTCTTATCCTTCTTTCCCGCAAGGATATGATCCACCGTCAGGAAGGATGTCATCATGGAGTGATCGATATTATTGTACCTGTGCTGGCCGTTACGTCCCACGCAGAAAAGGTTGTCAAAGCCGTTCAGGTAGGCTATCACCTCATCTATGCGGTCATAGGTGTCAAAATATGCGGGATAGGCTTTCTTTATCCTTTCCACATGGCTGTCCAGCACCTTATCCGGCAAGTCGATGAGACCTATCTTCACCACCTCGGAAACCGCAAATCTGGTGAACTGTTCATCGCTCAGATTCCAGAGCCTGTCCCCTTCGTTGGTGAAGTATTCAAGTCCCAGCCACACCGTATTCTTTATGTCCCGGACCAGATAGGGAGACCAGTTATTGTAGATCTGGAAGCGACCCATGCTTACCCTTCTGTCATGAACATATACCCAGTTATCAGGCACTATGTTCCCTATGGTCCTTATCTTCGTTTCGTTTTTCAGGTTGATCTTCGGGACCAGGAGTCCCAGAGTCATATAATCCCTGTAGGGAAGTCCCGCTGCCACCTCAGCTATGCCCCGGGGCACATCATTCATACCGGCCACCAGATCCCGTACCGGCATGGAGGAAATGACTATATCCGAATCCACTGTTTCCCTTACTCCCTGCTTTTCGTAGGTCACGCTCTTTATCTTTTTTTCATCCGGATCCGTTGTGATCTTTACGGCTTTCGCTTCCTTTATAATCCTTCCTCCCATCTCCTCTATATGGGAAGCGGTCACATCCCAGAGCTGTCCCGGACCCAGCTTAGGATAAGAGAAGGATTCTATAAGGGAGGTCTCCACCTTCTTCTGGTCCCTGTCCGGCAGCATTTTTGAGAACACATCCTTTATGATAGCAAGGATCGATAAGCCCTTTACCCTCTGGGCGCCCCAGCTGGGGTCTATCTCTCTCGGATGCCTGCCCCAGAGATTTTCGGTATAGTGCTCGAAAAACATGGAATAGAGCTTGCGGCCGAACCTGTTTATGTAGAAATCCTCCAGGGATTCCTCCTTCCTTTTGAAAAAGAGGGAATAAATATATGAAAACCCTACCTGCAGCGTGGTCACAAGTCCCATATTGGTAAAGGTTTCGGGCTTCAGGCTTATGGGATAGTCAAAGAATCTGGAATTATAATAGATCCTTGAAACCCTGTTCCGGTTAAGCATGACCCTGTCTTCCTTTTCCGGATCGGGACCGCCCCTTTTAAGCTTCTTTTTATTTCCGAGGACAATGTCGTCATAGGCCGGAGCTCCCTGCATGGGGAGAATTTCCTCCCACCATCTGTTGACCCTGGCTATCTTTGAAAAGAAACGGTGTCCTCCCATATCCATACGGTTCCCGTTATATTCAACGGTCTTGGAGATACCGCCCATATCCCGGCTCTCCTCCAGTACGGTGACTTCAAAGTCTCCTCCGCCTCTTTTCAAAAGCTCATATGCAGCTGTAAGTCCTGCGGGGCCTGCCCCTATAATTACGGCCTTCTTCATATCCTTCAAGCTTTGACCTTATGTCGCAGACATCAGTGTCCCATCGGTGACGTGCCTGCGCGGCACCGATGAAGTATGAAAGTCAAAGACTTTCATGCTTTTCCGTTCCTGTCGTCCAAAAGTTTCTTATAGTATTTCGTATTATCGGCAGCATTGCCGCTGAAAACGGATGATCCCATGACTATAACGTTGGCGCCTGCCTTTAAGACCGTTTTTATGGTCTCTTTATTTATGCCCCCGTCAACCTCCACGTCCAGATCCGGCTTAATGCTGTCAGCTCTCTTCCGGATCTCAGCGATCTTTTCCGTACACTCTTCAAGGTAGGTCTGTCCGCCGAAACCGGGACGGACTGTCATAATGAGCACCATGTCCACAGCTTCTATCACCTCATCATCGAGAGCTGAAACGGGAGTCTCCGGACTGATGGCGATCCCCGCTCTTTTACCGCAGTCCCTTATAAGGGAGATGGTCCTCATCACATCCTTTGCAGCCTCCAGATGGAAGGTGATACCGTCGGCACCGCACTGGGAAAAGGTCTTTATGTACCTTTCAGGATTTACGATCATAAGATGTACGTCAAAAAAAAGCCGGCTGGAACTCCTTATGGATCTGATCACCGGCATGCCAAAGGAAATGCTGGGCACGAAGCTGCCATCCATCACATCCACATGAAGATAGTCCGCCCCTGCCTTCTCAACGCTTTTTATCTGATCTCCCAGCTTATTGAAATCCGCCGCAAGTATGGAGGGTGAAAGCTTATAGCGTATCAACGAAATCTCCTGTTCTGAAGAGTTACAAGATCATTATAGAACAGCACATAGGAATCATACCGTTCCTTTGGGATAAGGCCTTTATCCAGCCTGTCCCTGACACCGCAGTCCGGCTCGCTTATATGGGAGCAGCCGGCAAAATAACATTCGTTTTTATATCTTCCGATCTCGGGAAAACAGTCCTGCAGCATAAGCGGCTCCATTTCCGGGAGCTCTAAGGAAGAAAACCCGGGAGTATCTATGATATAGGAATCCTCTTCTATCTCCACAAGCTCCACATGCCTGGTGGTCTGCTTTCCTCTCCCTATCTTCCGGCTCACATCTCCTGTCACCATGATCTCCCTGCCGGAGACCGCGTTTATAAGGGAGGACTTTCCCGCCCCCGAGGGGCCTGCCACGGTGGTTACGCTGTTCTTAAGTATTTCCCTGACCTCCGGAACCCCCTTCCCGTCTATGGTGCTGGTAAAGATGAGGCGGATCCCGGCGTCCTTATATATTTCCTTATATTTTTCAGTCTCGATATCGTTTCCCAGATCGTTCTTATTAAAGATCAGGATAACATCTATGCCGCTTTTCTTCATAAGGACCAGAAAGCGGTCTATAAGATCCGCTGCCGGTTCGGGAGTATGCATGGCAAAAATG
>JAFVEU010000301.1 GCA_017475845.1 Lachnospiraceae bacterium
ATCTGCGGACTGATATACCATTTTATCCTTCATCCCCTGGGGCTCGATTACCTGAATACCATAGTGTTTATCCTGGTAATAGCGGCTCTGGTGCAGTTTGTGGAGATGTTCTTAAAGAAGATGGTGCCCTCCCTTTACAAGGCTCTGGGTGTATATCTTCCGCTGATAACAACTAACTGTGCGGTTCTTGGAGCAGTGCTCCTCAATGTGCAGAATGAATATAATGTGATCCAGGGTATTGTGAACGGTTTTGCTACCAGCGTGGGCTTTGCCATATCCATAATAATCCTTGCGGGTTTAAGGGAGAAGATGCAGTATAACCGGATCCCCAAGGCGGTGAAGGGCTTCCCCTTTACCATGTTCACTGCCTGCCTTATGGCCATTGCATTCTGCGGATTTTCGGGACTTAAATAGGAGGAGATGATGGGAATTTTAATTGCGACCGTATGCGTGGCTGCTGTCGGTCTTTTGGTAGGAATATTCCTTAGTGTAGCCGGAAGGGTCTTTTTTGTAGAGGTGGATGAGCGTGAAACTCTGGTTGCCGAGGCGCTTCCCGGTGCCAACTGCGGAGGCTGCGGTCAGGCGGGCTGTTCTGCCATGGCCCATGCCATCGTTACCGGAGCGGCTCCCGTGAACGGCTGTCCCGTTGGCGGTGAGAGTGTTGCCGCAAAGATAGCAGAGATCATGGGACAGACCGTTGAAGAGAGCGAACCGCAGGTGGCCTTTGTAAAATGTGCGGGAACCTGTAAAAAGGCAAAGGATCAGCACGATTATACCGGAGTTACGGATTGCAAGATGCTCGCCATGGTGCCGGGAGGCGGCCCCAAGGCCTGCAGCTACGGCTGTCTCGGAGGCGGGACCTGTGAAAGGGTATGTCCTTTTGATGCCATCCATGTGGTGGACGGCATTGCCGTGGTGGATGAGGATAAGTGCAAGGCCTGCGGAAAGTGCGTGGAGAACTGTCCCAGACATATGATAGAGCTTAAGCCAAAGAAGAACAGGCTCGCTGTTGCCTGCTCCTCAAAGGACAAGGGTCCTGCCCTTATGAAGGTCTGCTCTGCAGGCTGTATCGGCTGCGGACTCTGCGCAAAGAACTGTCCCAGTGATGCCATCCATGTAAATGATTTCCTGGCATCCATCGATTATGATAAGTGCGTAAGCTGCGGGATCTGCGCCGAAAAGTGTCCCAAGAAAGTTATTGTGAGGCTTGACAGGGAAGAGCTTTCAAAGGCAGTCGGAGAATGATCACCTTCAAGCGGTCAGTTAACGGGAAGCACGCATTATTTGCGTGCTTCCTGATTTTTATAAGCTGCATGGCAGCCGGATGCAAAAGGGCTCCGGAAGCGGTGACAAGGACGGATTTTGTTCTGGATACGGTGGCCACCGTAACCATTTATGCGCAGGAAGAAAGAGATAAGGCGGAAGAAATACTTGACAGCGCTTTTTCTGAGATAAGGCGGTATGAAAAGCTTTTTTCAACCGAGATAGAAGGCTCCGACGTAATGAGGATAAATAACGCTGAGGGCGCAAAGACTTTTGTCTCTCCCGAAACCGCCGAGCTTATCGATATTGCCGTTAAATACAGCAGGCTTAGTGACGGAGCCTTTGATATCACCATAAGACCGGTATCAAAGCTATGGGATTTCAAGGATCCTGAAGCTGCACCCCCGGATGGTAAGGAGATAAAAAAGGCCTTAAAGCATGTGGGATACGAAAATATCATACTGGACAGGGAGGACAAAAGCGTGATCCTTTCGGACAGTGAGGCGGAGATAGACCTGGGTGGCATAGCCAAGGGGTATATAGCTGACAGGATAAAGGAACTGCTTGTTGAAAAGGGCATAAGCTCTGCCATAATTAATCTTGGGGGAAATGTGCTGCTCGTAGGTTCAAAACCCGGGAACATCCCCTTTAAGGTTGGGATAGAAAAACCCTTTTCCGGGGAACAGATGATAAAGATCCTTGATATTTCCGATGTTTCCATGGTAACAAGCGGAAATTACCAGAGATATTTTATCTATAGGGACCGGCTTTACCACCATATACTGGATACAGGGACAGGTTATCCGATAGAGAGCGCGCTTAATTCCGTAACAGTGCTTACGGAGCATTCAGTGGACGGGGATGCTCTTTCCACCGCATTTTTCTGTCTGGGGAGGGAAGGCTCCTCCGCTCTTATGGAAAAGCTTAAGGAACAGGGGATTGAAATAAAGGGTCTTTATTTCATTGATGATAAGGATCATATCGAGGTAGAATATGTCAATGCTCCGTGATGATGATGAAGACTATATGGAAATAAGAAAGGAAAAAAAGGGTATAGTCCTGGGACTCTTTCTTGCGGTTTCCGCGGTGATCCTGGTGCTGACCCTTACCTTTGCCATGAACAAAAAGCCGGAGAAGCCACCTCAGGCCGTAAAGGGCAAAGAGGATAAGGCGGCGACGGAGGAGGATATCTCCTTATCCGAAACCGCAGGAAGCAAAAGAACCAGCAATGAGCTGTCCTTCTGGCATATGTATGACAGGGATGAGGAAAAGAACACCGTGGTTCCCGACGTAAGCGATCCCGGAGAGGATGACCGGGTAAAGGAGAGATTTGTCCCCGAGGAGAAGGAAACCCCGTCCGATAACGCACTTTCGGAAAACTCGGCAGGATCACAGCAGCATGAGAGGGATACGGTATCCGAAAATGTCTTTGATATAAATGAATTAAGCGAAGGAGAGGCCCGGTTTGTGGATATAGACACCAGGATCCCGGGACATAACCGCTTTGATGAGGGCTTTGAAAATGAAGGTATCTGGAAGGATTATGCCTTGAACGGGAGAAAAACCAGCTTCAGGGGCATAGACGTTTCTTCATACCAGAAGGATATAGAATGGGACAGGGTGGCTGCCGCGGGAGTGGATTTTGCCATGCTGAGAGTGGGCTCCAGAGGCTACAGCTCCGGAAAGGTGGTATTGGACGAGAGCCTCTTAAACAATATGAGAGGCTGCTCCGATAATTCAATAAAGATCGGACTTTATTTCCAGTCCCAGGCGGTGAATGTCATTGAAGCTGTGGAAGAGGCCAATTACTGCGTGGCTTCCATAAACGGATACAACGTGGAATATCCAATAGTGTTCAGTTCGGAATCCATAATAAACGACAGCTTCAGGACAGAGAACCTTACTAAGGAGGAGCTTTCAGCCATAGCAAGGGCCTTCTGCGATACCGTGCGGCTCTACGGCTATAAGCCCATGATCGCTGCCACAAAGAAGCAGTTTGCCCTTAAGATGGATCTTTTGTCCTTAAACGGTTACGACCTCTGGTTATATGATACGGATGATATCTCGGTATTTCCGTACCGATATAACATGTGGCAGTATAATGTGACGGGAGAGGTGGAAGGAATAGAAGGGCCGGCGGATCTGGACATTGCCTTCGTGGACTATTCGGTAAAGTAAGCGTAACGCCATCTGTCCGGCAGGAATATTCCTGCCGGACAGATGATAAACCTCAGTCTTTAGTCACTGATGATACGTATTTCAGGAAGCTTTCGGGAAGGATTGTATTTTCGAATATTTCATCATATTCTTCGGAAGACAGGTCAGCTATGAAATTAGCCGGTATATCCTTTTTTATGCCGGCTTTTTTTAATGCCTTTCTGGCTTTGTTGAAGGCTATGGCCGCCTTTTCTTCGGAATCGAAGATCCCAAGGTTATAGTATCCTCTCACGTGGATCAGGGCCCGGTATTTTTTCGGGATCGTGTTCTCGATCAGCTCCACTCCCATGTAACGGTTGATTATCTCCAGGTTTTCATAGCGGTAATCCGTTTCATCACCGTTCTTAAAGCGGAAATCCCTTCCGGGAACGGAGAAGGGATGGAGACCGTACCTTTGGTGAACGGACATCTGGGTGCCGTAGTTCTCCACAAAGAGGTGGCCGCCTCTCCTCTGTATCCTGTGCTGGGAATAGAAGAAAAGGTCGTCCGTATCAAATTTTAATTCCGTTTCCCTGTCCAGGAAATAGGAAAAGTATCTCTGGTGGAGATAGACGGGGTTATGGAAATACACTCCGTTATCCCTGAAATTTATCAATATTATGAATTTGTCGTAGGGAATGGTGTTAAAGGACCCGTATTCATTTATGCCCTTATTTCCCTTAAGGAGAGCGGCAGCAGCTTCATATCTTCCGGCGGCGGTATCAAGGTCATCACAGCTGCCGAGACTGATATGCCGACCTTTATAGGTGATGGAGATCCTGTAATATTCACTTCCGTTTTTCTTTACGGCCCTGTAAACGCCGGTGGGCATGCTCATTGTTTAAATCTCCTAAAGGGAAAAACCTTGAATTCACGGGGAATCCTCAAGGTTACAAAATAAATAGTTAACATAAGCGTAAATTATTTAACTATTTTCATTATTATTACTATACAAAAGCGTATACAAAATAATAACATAACAGGTAATTTAATACAAATTATCGAAGGCTCCCGGGAGAATAATTGCATGATAATTACAAAAATTACAAACTCTGTAACAAATCCTTAACAAATTGAAATCAAGATGATATAATTCTGTTTGTCAGGATGAAGAGTATACGTTTAAGTTAAGCAATTTCAAAGGAAAACAGATCGGTACGGGGGAGGTACCGTGACGAGGATAGGAGCAGATAATGAATACGAAGACATTAAATAAAAACATCATAGTTCTGTTAGCTTTATTTGCGGCAGTACTCATGACTGTGATCGCGTTTGATTTGAGAAAGGCCCATGCCGACGAGATCGCACCTGCAGTAGTTGCTGGAGATGCGGATAATGATGGAATAGCGGATTCGGTGGAGGCAGAGATCGCCGCACAGCAGAAGGCTTCGGAAGAAGCAAAGCTTCAGGCGGAAGCACAGATCGCCGCACAGCAGAAGGCTGCCGAAGAAGCAAGGATCAAGGCTGAAAAAGAGATCGAAGAACAGAAGAGAGCCGTCGAGGCTGAGCAGAAGAGGATAGAAGCCGAGAACAAGGCCAGGGAAGAAGAGATCGCAAGGAAAAAGGCCGAGGAAGAAGCCAGGAAACAGGCAGAAGAAGAGCAGAGGAAGTTTGAGGAATCTCTTTCAGCAACCGGAATGTCCGATGAGGATTTCAATGCTCTCTGCAAGATAGTTCAGGCTGAGGACGGTCACGATACCATAGAGGGCAGGATCGGTATTGCCAATGTTATCCTGAACAGGGTGCGCAGTCCCCTGTATCCCAATACCATTATGGGAGTGATCACGGCACCGGGACAGTTTGGTCCGGTTTCCAGCGGCAAGTTTGCGGCAGCGATCCCCTCCGCCAGCACCATAAGTGCCGTTAAAAAGGCAGTTGCGGGAGCCAATACCGTAGGAAACGCACTTTATTTTCACAGAGGTACCAGCTTTGGAAACAGAACATTTATCACAATGGCGGGTGCCCACGGGTTCTTTGCTTAAGGATTGTAAAAATTGTTAACTTCTTCATAAAAAATTTTTCAACGAAAGGAACCTGTCGGTTTGCGGACAGGCTCCTTTTGTGTTATACTCTTACCGTTATGGACATTGTTTATAAGAGTACCAGAGACAACAGTATAAGAGTAAGCGCCTCGGAAGCCATATTAAAGGGGTTGAGCGACGAAGGCGGACTCTTTGTCCCGGAAAGCATTCCAGCCCTGGATGTCTCCCTTGAAGAGCTTTCAAGGATGGATTACAGGGGAACTGCATTCCATATACTGAAAAAGTTTCTTACGGACTTTACGGACGAGGAGCTTCATAACTGCATTAACAGCGCTTATGATGAAAAGTTTGACTGCCCTGCAGTGGCTCCCTTAAGGAAGGCCGGGAACGCTTATTATCTGGAACTCTTTCATGGCAGGACCATAGCATTTAAGGATATGGCTCTTTCCATCCTTCCCCATCTTATGATCACTTCCGCAAGGAAGAAGGGGATTGAAAATGAGATAGTCATCCTTACTGCCACCAGCGGAGATACCGGGAAGGCGGCCCTTGCGGGCTTTGCAGATGTGCCCGGAACCCGGATCATCGTGTTTTTCCCGAAGGACGGGGTGAGTCCCGTACAGAAGAAACAGATGGTCACGGAAAAGGGTAAGAACACCCTGGTCATCGGGGTCAACGGGAATTTTGATGACTGTCAGTCCGCTGTGAAGCAGATGTTTTCCGACAGGGATCTGAAGGAAAGGCTTAATAAGAGGGGATATCAGTTTTCAAGTGCCAATTCCATAAACATTGGCCGTCTTATTCCCCAGATAGTTTATTATGTATATGCCTACGGTTCCCTTATTAAAGAAGGCGCGATAAAGGCCGGAGACCGGATTAACGTGGTTGTACCCACGGGTAATTTCGGAAATATCCTGGCTGCTTATTACGCAAAGGAGATGGGGCTGCCCGTAGGTACCCTGATATGTGCTTCCAACGAGAATAAGGTTCTCTTCGATTTCTTTAATACGGGTGAGTATGACAGGAACAGGGAATTTATCCTGACCAGCTCTCCCTCTATGGATATCCTTATATCCAGTAATCTGGAGAGGCTTATCTATCATATCTCGGGAAATGATGCAGACAGGAATGCACGTTTCATGGAAGAACTGAAGGAGTCCGGAAGATATAAGATCTCTCCGGAAATGAGAAACAGGCTTTCAGCCTTCAGGGCATATTATGCTTCGGAAAAGGATACTGCAGATAAAATAAGGGATCTCTACAGGGAGTCGGGTTATGTGATCGATACCCATACAGCGGTTGCAGGCTTTGCCTATGACAGCTACTTAAAGGATACGGGAGATGAAACGGTTACGGTTATCGCATCCACAGCCAGCCCGTATAAATTTGCAAAGAGTGTCATGACCGCCATAGACCCTTCTTTTGCTTCCGGGGAAGATTTCCCGCTTATCGACGAGCTTTCAAAGCTTTCGGGCGTACCGGTTCCAGGGGCTGTAAGTGAGATAAGAGATGCGGAGATCATCCATAAGACAGAGTGTGAAAAAGATCAGATGATGGAACAGGTGGAAAAATTCCTGTCGTGAATCAGAGTATGAAAGAGATCGAAGTAGAAGCTAAAGTCGAAAAACTTGAAGAAGTTCTTTCCTTTGTGGACGAGTTACTTTCCGTGTATGACTGTCCTATGAAGACCCAGATACAGATCGATGTGGCGGTAGAGGAGATTTTTGTGAATATTGCCCACTATGCCTATGGTGAGGATACCGGGATGGCAGTGGTTTCCGCGGAAGTCAGCGGAGATCCAAGGTGCCTCTCCATCACTTTTTCTGATTCGGGAGTGCCCTATGATCCTCTGAAAAAGGAGGATCCGGATATCACCCTGAATGCGGAAGAAAGGCAGATAGGCGGTCTTGGCATCTACATGGTAAAGCAGTCCATGGATGCAGTGGATTATAAGTATGAAAACGGAAAGAACATATTTACAATAAAAAAATTCCTTAATTAACCGATATAAGAAACCCAAAGTTTTTCTGGAAACAGAGCATAAAATTTAAGTAGGAGGAAAAATAAAATGCTCAACATCAGCAAAGAAGTAAACGGAAAGTCATGTGTTTATTATCTGGAGGGAAGGCTTGATACCACTACCGCTCCCCAGCTTGAAGGGGATATCAAGGAGTCCATTACGGATATCAACAGCCTTGTCATGGATCTTGCAAAGCTTGAATACATCTCCAGTGCCGGACTCAGGGTGCTGCTTTCAGCGCAGAAGACCATGAACAAGCAGGGCAGCATGGTTGTCAGGAATGTCAGGGATGAAGTGAACGAGATCTTTGATGTGACAGGTTTTGCCGATATTCTCACAATAGAGTAAGGAAAATATCAGGCGATCATTTTTCCGAGAGAACGAAATTAACTGTTCCGAATTTGAAATCGACAGGCATCACATAAGTATCGGAGTATGCTTTCAGCGGTTCGCCGTTGGAAGCAGATACCGGTGGTGTCAGGGTTGATTCTATGTTTTCGGTTTCGGAGAGATTGACGAGGAAGAGGCCGTTATGAAGGTTCAGGAAATCAGCGGCCAGTTCGTTTATTATCTCATCGTAATGATCAAGCTCTATCTTTGAATATTTGGCTGCAAAAATAGTAAGCACCTCGGGCTCGGCATAGATGGCGGAAAGTGCATTGTAATCGCCGGTTATTCCTTGGGCTATATGACAGCCTTCGGGAATGTCATGAACGATCTCGGTAGGTCTGGAAGTGATATTCTCGTCCACAAAGCGGTTCAGATTAAAGATGAGTTCAGCCAGATATATTGATTTTCTGGTCATTTATTCTTCACCTCCGGAAATGTGTTCAAGGGCATTTTTAATCTGTTCCGGTGTGGTAGGCTTTTGCAGGAAATCTTTCGCTCCGGCTTTGATGGCTTCCCTCAGATGGACCTGAGTTCCGACGGAAGAGACCATTATGATGTATGCGTCCGGATCAGCTTCACAGATTTCTCTTGCGGCTGTGATACCGTCTTTTACGGGCATAACTATGTCGAGGAATACAACATCGGGCCGCTCGCTGATGTAAACATCAATAGCCGCCTGTCCGTCGAATACTTCCTTTATGTTTTTGCATCCAAGTCCCTTAAGACCGTCCCTTAAGTTTTTTCTGGCCAGGAGTGAATCATCGCAAATCAATACCTTGAGATCTGATATTTCCATTATTATTGTTAAGAGCCTCCTTCGTGATCATACTCGTACAAAGCAAATACGCTCTTTTATTATATATCAAAAGAATTGTATTTACAATGATTATCAAAGAACGAATACAAGCTGCGAATGATAATGCGCAGTTATTATATAACAAATAAAACGGAGGGATCTGCATGGCAGACAACGAGATCAACTATTCCGAGATTACTCCCGAAATAAGGACACTGGCGGAGGAAGCTGCCAGATCTACGGTAATAGATTCTGAACTGTATTTAAAATATGACGTAAAGAGAGGTCTCCGTGACCTTAACGGTAAGGGCGTTCTGGCAGGCCTTACTCATATTTCCGATATCCAGGCAAAGAAAGTGGTGGATGGGAAGGAAATTCCCATAGAGGGGCACCTCTATTACAGGGGATACGAGATAGAAGATCTGGTGAAGGGTTTTACCGCAGAAAAGCGCTTTGGCTTTGAGGAGATCACCTATCTGCTCCTTTTCGGACGTCTGCCGGACAGGAGTGAGCTTGAGAGCTTCAGCAATCTCCTGGGATCCTACAGGTCTCTTCCCACAAGCTTTGTCCGGGATATAATAATGAAGGCACCAAGCCGTGATATGATGAACAGTCTGGCACGAAGTGTGCTCACTCTTTATACCTATGATGATGCTGCTGATGACATCAGCATCCCCAATGTGCTGAGACAGTGCTTACAGCTTATAGCCCTTTTTCCCATGCTGTCTGTATACGGCTTCCACGCCTATACCCATTATCATGACGGGGCCAGTCTTATAATCCATCAGCCGGACAAGGGGCTTTCAACAGCGGAAAACCTCTTAAGGATCTTAAGGCCCGATTCGGAATACACCGAGCTTGAAGCCAGGATCCTGGACGTGGCTCTGGTCCTCCACATGGATCACGGCGGAGGTAATAACTCCACCTTTACCACCCATGTTGTTTCCTCCACAGGTACGGACACCTATTCCGTGATCGCTGCGTCCCTTGGTTCACTTAAGGGACCGAGACACGGCGGCGCCAATATAAAGGTCATCCAGATGATGGAGGACTTAAAGGAGAACGTATCGGATGTCACGGATGAGGATGCAGTCAGGGATTATCTATGGAAGCTTCTTAATAAAGAGGCCTTTGACAGAAAGGGTCTCATCTACGGTATGGGACATGCGGTTTATTCCATTTCCGATCCCAGGGAAAAGATCTTCAGATCTTACGTGGAGCTTCTGGCAGACGAAAAGGGATATTCACAGGAATTCAATCTCTATGCCATGATAGAGCGCCTGGGTCCCGAGATCATCGCAAAGGAGAGGCAGATGTACAAGGGTGTATGCTGCAACGTGGACTTTTATTCCGGCTTTGTATATAAGATGCTGGGACTTCCTGAGGAGTTGTTCACACCTATCTTTGCCTGTGCGAGGATCGCAGGCTGGGGGGCTCACAGAATAGAAGAGCTGAGTAATAACGGAAAGATCATAAGGCCCGCTTATAAGCCCGTATCGCCCATCAGCAGTTATATTCCCCTTGGCGACAGGTAAATATATGATACAAAAAACCGGAGCATCGCGCTCCGGTTTTTATATGAAGATATTATCTTGTATTATCTTTGATCACTTAAGGTATTTATCCTGGGATATTCTGGTCATTGAAGCGAAGACTATGCAGGTTGCAAGTAATATCCCCGTGATTGTAAGGCTGGCCCAAAGGGGTATATCAAAGAAATTATCGATTATAAGGGATATTATACCCAGTACAAGGAAAATGCAGCCGCAGATAATATCTATGGGGAACATGGCCTTTATAAAACCCTGGGGGTCCCTGGGGGAGATAAGGTCTATGTCCTTGCCTACCAGCTGGCTTGAAAGAGAACCGGTGGTCTTCATCTTTATGCCGGAATATATGACATAGATACCTGCCAGTATCTCTATTATGTCAAAGACGTTGTTAAAACCAGAGTTGTTCATGTATATCTGTAATTCCTTCCTTTGTTGTATGGCAATTGCTGAATAGTAGTGATACAGCGGACCGCACCGTTTCCTTCAGCAGCACCCGCAGTTCATAATAGCAGAATGTATGTTTTTTATCAACTTTGTGATCGTAAGCATATCAAAAGCCGGATATTGCTACCCGGCTCCCGATTAAACTTGCAAACAAGAGATTATTGGTGGTCATAGGGAAAGATGGTCTTTATATTCCCGTCACTGTCCATATCCAGCCTGGTATATTTCACGCATCTTTCGTGGGTCACCCCTCCGGAAAGCTCGCAGTCATGGTAGAAGATATACCATTCGCCGTCTATCTGTAATATTGAGTGATGGGTAGTCCATCCGAGAACCGGCTCCATTATGCGGCCCTTATAGGTAAAGGGACCATCCGGCATGTCACCTACGGCATAGCACAGGTAATGGGTTGTTCCGGTGGAATAGGAGAGATAGTATTTCCCGTTGAACTTATTCATCCAGGGTCCTTCAAAATAGCGCCTGTCTTCATCGGATGCCTTCAGGGGCTCTCCCTTTTCGTCAAGGATAGTAAGGTTTTTGGGAGTGGTGATAAAATGGGTCATATCTCCGGAAAACTCCGCAAACATAGGGCCAAGGGCTTTGTCGTCCCCTGAAGGCCGCTTTTCATCCGGATTGAATTTTCCGGACTGCCACATTTCAAGCTGACCGCCCCAGAGACCTCCGTAATAGCAATATATCCTGCCGTCATCATCTAAAAGTACCGCCGGATCGATGCTGTAGCTTCCCTCGATATAGTTTTCCTGAGGAGTGAAGGGACCGGTGGGAGAGTCGCTTTCCGCAACTCCTATACGGAAGATATCATCCTTATCCTTTGCGGGGAATACAAGATAATATTTCCCGTTCACATATATTGCGTCCGGTGCCCACATCTGTCTGGAAACCCAGGGAACATCCTTATATGAAAGGGCAAGACCATTATCCACACATTCTGAATCCAGACTGTCCATTGACAGCACATGATAGTCCTCCATTTTATACTGCTCGCCGTCATCATCATCGGGGATATCAAGCTCCACATCATGAGAGGGGTAGATATATATCTTCCCGTTAAATACATGAGCGGAGGGGTCGGCAGTATATATATTTTTGACCAGTGGTTTTCTTTCGTTTTCTCGTCTCATGCTTTACTCCTTGACAGCGCCGGCTGTAAGACCTTCAACGATCTGGTTACTGAACAGGCAGTAAACTATGATCGTAGGGATGATGGCTATAACGATGGCCGCAAACATCTGTGAATAGTTGGTGTTATAGGGACCTACGAACTTTGACAGTGAAACAGGAAGGGTCTTCTTGCTGTCATCTGAGATGAATACCATGGCAAGGAGCAGCTCGTTCCAGTTTGCTATAAAGGTCATAAGACCTGTAACGAAAAGACCCGTTTTTGCAAGAGGCAGGCAGATTTTCAGGAATATCTGGTAAATATTGCAGCCGTCTATGCAGGCCGATTCGATAAGCTCGTTGGGCAATCCCTTAAAGAAACCTGTCATTATGAATATGGTGGTGGGCAGCGAGAAGGTCAGGTAGGGGAGTATTATGCCCCAGAGATTATTTGAAAGACCTATCTTCGCAAATCTGGTAAACAGAGGGATAAGTACGCAGTGTACCGGGATCATCATTCCGGTCATAAAGTATACGAGAACCAGACCGGAGATCTTCCACCTCATCCTTCCTATGGCGAAGGATACCGTTGATCCTAAGAACAGGCTGAGGATCAGGGTGATAACGCAGACAAAGAGGGAATTGGACATTGCGATCCCCAGCTTTCCTGCTGTCCATGCAAAGGTATAGTTGTCAATGAAAAAGCTTTTGGGTAATCCGAAGGGATCCGTAAAGATCTCCTTATTGGTCTTAAAGGAAACAAAGAATACCCATACGAGAGGGGCCAGATAAATGATGGCTGTAATACTTAAAAAGAGATATATCAGAAATTTTACTACCTTGTTCATAAAATGCCCCTCCTTAAATATCGTCGCTCTTGAAAACTTTGTTGATCAAAAAGGTCATGATCAGGCAGAGTACCAGAAGTACCGTTCCTATGGCACTGGCGTAGCCGTACTTGAAATACTTGAAGCCCTGTTCGTACAGGTGGGTTGCCAGTACGTGAGTCATCTTATTGGGTCCGCCCTCCGTCATATTGAAGATCAGATCGAAGAACTTCAGGGAACCGATGGCATTTAAGGACATGGCCGTTCCCACCATGGGCTTGATAAGAGGCAGGGTGATGTATCTGAAAGCCTGTACCCGGTTGCAGCCGTCTATATATGAGGCCTCATAAAGAGAGGTGCTGATCCCGGAGATTTGGGCCATGTATAACATCATTGACTGTCCCACATACTGCCACAGGGCCACAAAGGCGATGACCCACATGGGAAGGATGATAAATCCGTTAATATCCATGAGCCAGAGAGGCCCTTCCATTCCGAATTTCTGCAGGATCTGGTTGATACCAAGCTTCGGGCTGAAGATGAACATCCAGAGGAGACCCAGAGCTGCGGATGAAAGTACGCAGGGCAGGTAGATCACATTCTTGAAGAAGTTTCTTCCTTTCTTGATGTTTGTCAGCAGTCCTGCCAGGATAAGACCCATTATAAGCTGGCTTACGCAGGAAAAGATCAGAAAGAACAAAGAATTCTTCAGTGCTGTCACCATGGTAGGGTCTATGATGAGGTTTTTATAATTCTTCAGGCCTACGAACTTAGGCTTTGTCAGGGCGTCGTAATTACAGAAGGAGTAGTAGACGGACTGACAAATCGGAATGAATAAAATGAATGTAAACAATAAGAATGCCGGCAATACGAATATCGCTATGGCTTTTTTGTCTCTCAGCAGTTTGTTCATTCTTTTTCCTTTCTTATCCTTTCTTTGTAGGGGGGCAGGGATATAGATCCCTGCCCCTTGAAATAATGCTTATTTAACCGGTGCTTACTTGTTGGCAGCGTACCATGCATCCATATCATCGAATGCCTGCTCGGGTGTCTTCTGACCGAGATATATTGCTACCATGTTGTCATCAAAGGTTGAACCTGCTTCGGTTGAGAACAGTGACTCGTTGTAGAAACCGAAGGTTGAGCTTGCGTTGGAGAAGATATCCATAACGTCTGCAAGCTGAGCGGGAGCCTTGGAAGCGTCATACTGAACTTTGGTTACGGGGATCTTTCCGCCGACTTCTGCGGTATACTTCTGAGCTGTATCGTCTGTGAAGTACTTCATAAGAGCTATGCAGGCTTCAGGAGACTTTGTGGTTGAGCTCATTGCAAGAGAGTCAGACTTTGCTATAACCCTGTTAGGATCATTTCCGCCGGGGATCTCAGGGAACTGGAATACGCCGCACTTTGCTTCGAAGTCGGGATTCTCACCGTTGATCTGTCCGATTGCCCATGAACCCTGGATAAGGATAGCTGCTTCCTCGTTGTAAAGGCCTGCTGTAGCAACGTCGTTTGTATCGCCGGCTGCTGTAGGCTGGAAGTACTGTGAAAGCTCAACGAGCTTGTTGGCTGCTGCGATGGTCTTGGGATTGTTCCACTTCTCTTCGCCGGACTCGATCTTCTTCAGATCTACGCCTTCTCTGTCACAGAGATAACCTGCGAGCATTGAGAGACACCAAGCTGTTCCTGCGGAAATGGTGATGGGGTTGTGACCCTTTTCCTTGATCTTCTTGCAGGCATCGATGAGCTCGTCCCATGTCTTGGGAGCGGAAACGCCTGCTTCTGCGAACATATCCTTGTTGTAGAATACGCAAGCTGCTGCAATGTTAAGAGGTACTGCATAGATCTTGCCGTCATAGGTCTGCTGTGCGAATACAGCGTCACTGGAGAAGGAGCCCTTCCA
>JAFVEU010000302.1 GCA_017475845.1 Lachnospiraceae bacterium
CCTGTGCGTTCGTATAGGATCCCGGCATCAAGTTGCCATCCGTCCCCCCGGAACTCCTTACTTCCCTTCCGAGATCTCTGTACTCCTCATCATGTACATGATCTCGTCAGCTCTGTCAGGAAGTCTGTAGATGTACATGAGTACCAGCATTCCCTTAGTGCCGTTTTCCCTGAAAACGAATTCCAGATGATACCTGTCATCTGCGCTTTCGTATATATCGTCATAATAGTGGTATTCCGCGCCGTAGTGAGACTTAAGTCCGCTTTCCGGGCATTTTCCCACATCCTTTTTATCCTTAAGGATATTTCTGACTATAGCGGCCTCTATCCGGCCGGTGTCATCATACTGCGACCTGTCCGCCAGATTCTTGTTGTAATCAAAATAAAAAACATAGAGGACCTCCGGCTGTTTTTCTCCCTTAAGCCGGTTCAGGTTATAACGGTAACCGTAGATATGGTCCCCCTTATTATCTATCTCCCGCTCCACCTTCTTCCATTCCGAAGGAATGCAGTATTTCACAATGTCGGAACCGTTCTTCCCGGGATTCACTATCTCCGTTTCAACGGTATTCTCATCTGAAAAAACAGTCTTTTCATCCAGGGCATAAACACCCTCCCCGCTCTTTATCCCGGCATCGGAGATAAGGACTATTTCCGCGCTGTAGCCATTTCCCAGGAGCTTCTTCTTAACACTGCCGAAGGCTGAGATACTGTCCCCGGGGGAAAGCTCTGCTATCTTATTCTTCGCGGCCACTGCCTTTTCCGGGTCATCATTTGAGATACGGCATTCAATGGCTTTTTTTCCGTCCCCGGTCAGCAGACGGAAGCTGTCATATTTTTTCCCTATGTCATCTATCTTTCCGACAAGGGCAAAGGCGCTGTCCTTTCCGCCGTTATCGAGAAAGCTGATTGCGTCCTCCACGGTCCTTACCTGATAGACAGGACGCTTCCCCGGATCCAGCTCTACAGGATCATTGAAGAACATAAGGCCTGTCGATAAGATCCATACTGCGGCCAGGAGCGCTGCCATAACAAGCCTTTTCCCTCTCATGGCATCACCTCCAGAGCCCTTTCCGTAAGGGTAAATTTCCGTTTCTCCCTTGATTCCCGGAGCATATTAAGCACTGCTTCATAAGTATGGTACTCAGCGTAATTATCCCATAGAAGTATCTCTGTTCCCTTACCGGCCCTGTTTCTTATGAATTTTTCAAGCTCCTCAGCCGTACACTCCGACCCGTCCCAGGTGATGCTCTTGTATTTTATACCGATTATGTGTCTTTCCTGTGTCTGTTTTACGGCATTTACCGATACGTCCTTCGTATCCTCCGCGCTGACCTTCTCCCCCTCTTCACTGTTCACTTCCTCCATGTCCGCCATGGGGTTTTCCGGAGAGCTGTTTCCGTACAGATCGATAAGGGGTTTTTTATAAGAGAGTTCCACATCCTTAAAGAATTCAAACCCGGTCAGAAACAGAAAGCATATTGAAATAAAGGCAAAAAGGGATCTTTTTTTGAAGCTCCTCATTCCACGGCCCTTTCCGAAAGCAGGATCTTTCCCCTGTCTTCCAGCACAGATTTTACCGCCTCCATGGCAGCGTATGACGCGTAGTCATCTATAAGCTCATACCCTCCCGGC
>JAFVEU010000303.1 GCA_017475845.1 Lachnospiraceae bacterium
AAAAGTTGACGGACGAAGAACAGACAAATGAAAGGCTTGTAGTAGAGCTATCTTATAAGATAAAAGCTGACAAAGGAGGTGACAGCATGGGAGGCTTTTTCGAGACATACGTAGACCCGTTAAATAAGGTTATCGAAGAAAAGGATGAACAGATTAATAAGGTTAATAAGGTCATAGAAGAAAAAGATGCAGAAATAAAGAAGAAGGAAGATCAAATCAATAAGGTCATAGAAGAAAAAGATGCAGAAATAAAGAAGAAGGAAGATCAGATCAATAAGGTCGCCGAAGAAAAGGATGACAAGATTGAGAAGTTGAAGGCAGAGATCATCCGCCTGGGAGGAAACGCAGCGGCATTTTAGTGGAGTCGGAATAGCTTCTCATTCTTCTTTTTTCCGAAAAGAGTGATGAGCTTCAGTAAAAACAGGCAATGCAGGGATAGAAAACCCTTGATCCTGGTGTTTAAGCCGGCCTCCGGGTTTTTGGAAATGCTTTTTCTGTGTTCCCTGATATATCTGAAATGCTTTTCAGCTTCCTTCCTGTCAAAATACCCTTCCGTAAGGGCATTCTGCAGGCAGGTAATATGTCCGTAGAAGAGACAGGCCTCCGCATCATTTGAGAGCTCCGGAAACTGCTTAAGGACCTGCTCACAAAAGTACGTGTCCGCATCGGAATTAAGCTCGCTCATATTCTTTATCCTGGAAAGGGAATCGCTTCTTATCCTGAAATGGTAAAGGGGAGCGGTATCATAGACTATCCGGTCTGCCTTGAGAAAAATATCCCCTATGGTATATCTGTCCTCTAAATATCTGTCCTCCGGGAACCTTAAATCCTTAAAGCATTCTGCCCTAAAGAGCTTATCCCAGCTGTGAAAGAAGAAGGAATCTCCCCTAAGCAGGGTTTTGACTCCTTCCTTCCGGGAAAGTAGTTTTGCGCCCCGGTCTGCATCTTTATCAAATACTTCCCTATGATCCGGATATTCCCGGAAATGTCCGCAGATCGAAATATCTGCATTGTTTTGCTTAAGGTTTTCAAAGAGCCGGTCATACATTTCCGGGTCCACAAAGTCATCCCCGTCCACAAAGCCTATATATGCGCCCTTTGCGGCATTAAGTCCTCTGTTTCTCGCATCCCCGGCGCCGTTTGCCACGCAGGTGATGATCCTGAAACGGGGGTCCTTTTCCGCATATTCCTCAGCTATCTCAAGGCAGCCTTTGTAGTCCACAGAGCTCCCGCCATCCGGACCTTTTTCTTCTTTTCCCCCGACGATAAGCAGTATCTCAAGAGCCGGATACTTAAGGGAAGACAGGCTCTCAAGGCATTCCTTCAGATACGGCGCCACATCATATATTATGGATATAACGCTGATAAGCTCTTCAGCCATTCCTCATAACCTCTTTTACCGCTCTTAAGTAAGCGTCTCCGTTTTCTTCAGAGGGCTCCGCTGCCGCTCCCTCGCCCCATTCGTTCCAGGCGTTTAAGAATACCCATCTGTCATCATCCTTAAACCTGTCCTTAAGTTTTTTAAGGGCTGCCCTGAATTTGTCCGGTGAAGCACCGGTGTAGATAAGACCTTTATAAGAACGCCTCGGAGTGTTGTCCCACTCCGTTATCAGCCCGGGGTATTCATTCTCACCGTATTCCCGGGACAGGATGCCCTCATATATCCAGTCAATGGGGATCCTCCGCTCTAATATCTTCTTTTCCTGCCCTGCATTGAAGGGGAGGCCGTTTACTGTCTGTCTTAAAAAAGTGGAGGCGTTGTAGCTTAAAGTCCTGAAGGAGGACATGCCGTGCTTTAAGGTATAACCCGGCTCAAAATAATACCAGCCGTCCATGAGATCTTTTCTTGTATCTTCAGCCTGGGCGGTCTTACCGCCGATCCAGAAGATCCCGTCAAAGCCCTCCTCCCTGGCCCACAGATCCCACTTTTCCTTCATCTCCGGGAGACATTTAATATCAAAGGTTCTGTATATTATGTAAACCGGCTTGTTGTCCTTTTTTATATATCTTCTGTCCTTGAAATAGGGCAGCTCCGTTTCAAAATGGGCGCGCCATTCCCTTTCGCCGCCGTATTCCTGTTTTATAAGGATCTCTTCCTTAAGGTCGTACCAGGCTCTGGTCCAGGTTTCATTTGCCCAGGCAAAGCAGAAGGGAAGATCCGTCTCCGGGTGTTGAAGCAGTATCTCCATGGGCTTTTCCATTAACTGCTTTCCGGTGAAGTAATACCTGTATACCGCAAAGCCGTCTATGCCGTATTCCCGTGCCAGAGCCGCCTGCCGCTCAAAGGTTTCAGGCTGATCCTTGATAAGATCGTAATATCCGTCCCGGGGATGCTTCTGAACATGACCGGGATACAGCGGCTTAGCCCCTTTAAGGGCTGTCCACTCCGTATATCCTTTACCCCACCACTCATCATTTTCCGGAAAGCTATGATATTGGGGAAGATAAAGCGCAAGAACCTTCATGTCTTTTCCCCTCCGTGATATATCCCGGAAATACGTCCCATATAATAATAGAATACCGGCACCGACAGGGCAAAGCTCATCATATTTGAGCCCACGGACATAAGGAGGGTGATAAGAACTATCCCCACCTCCGGCGCCGTATCCTTAAGCCTTGAAAAGCCCCTCTTTAATAAAAGGAGTATGAGAAAGATAAAAAGTGAAGTCCCGATGATGCCGCTCTCCACATAAAGCTTTGCAAGCCCGCCGTCAGCAATAAGATGCTCCGTATAGCCTATGGCTCTGTGTCCGTTGGCGCCGAGACCGTTTCCGAGCCAGATGCTCTTCATATTGTTTGCGGCTCCCACCCACTGGTCGGATCTCTGGGCGATGGCCCCGGGCAATGACACAAGCCTGTAATATACCTTCATAAAGGCATCCCTGAAAAGGAAGAAAAACAAAGCGGCAAATAGGGGGATAGCTATACATTCCCCGTAAAAGATCCTTCTGTCCGCCGTATTAAAAACAAAGAATATGAGGCAGTTTAAGTATATTATTATGATGATGGCTGCCGCCATGGCAGAGCGCTGATTGCTCATAAAGGAAAGGAAGAGCATAAGTATGAAGGAGGCGGCGGAAAGGATTCGTGAGCGTCTTTCCCTGCTCTCAATAAAGCATCTCACTGAAATGAGCAACCCTACAGTGGGCAGAAAGCCCATAAGGGTGCTGCCTATGACGGAGTGCATCCTGACCCGCATGGTGGGCACATCCGCCTTGGAAATGAGCTCCAGCCTCATAAGATAGTCAATATAGAATTTCGGCCCGGTTATAAAGAGGATCACTCCTATAAGTCCGATAACAGCTACGGATATAAGGAAATTGATGGAAAAACGGTGTGAGGAACCATCCCTCCTGCCGCAGAAATAAAAGCACATGGGAAGAGCGGTGGTGAAAAGCTCTCCCAGATACACCGACAGAGGCATTCCGAAGGAAACACACCATATTCCCGATAACAGATTAAAGGCGATCCAGAGAAAGGCGATCTGATCCTCCGTAGAAAAACCACCCACGATTTTATGTAAACCAAAGCCGCTGCCGTTTCCTGTGATCTTAAGCTCTTTAAAGACCGCTGCTGCTGCCGTAAGTATCACAAAAACCGCCGATATCACACCCGGCCTCACAATGTCCGGAAGAAACAGCGCCAGAAGATATATGAGCAGCACCACCGGATAGTACCAGTTATGAATGCTTTTTAGCAGTCCGACCGCATTCTTCATAACATCGTATTTTATCATATCGGGGGAACTCTTCCAAGTGCGGCACCCGGTCACGACTGAGAGGCCTTCCTATTTATCTATTTCACTTTGATGGTCATCTTGTATTTCTTATTCAGGTACTTATATTGAAGCTTGAGCTTGTCTTCTTCCTTCGGATCCACGATCAGCGCATTATCTGAAACTGAAGCTATGGAATGCTTCTGCTTTAGTATGGTCAGATCACCGGCGTCAATGTCAGTGCCGAACAGATCTTTCACAGTCCTGACCTCGGTTTCGCCGCTGCACTTTTCCATCGTTCCTTCAGACCTTCTATCATTTTCCTGTAAGGCTGCAGCGTATCTGCCTCAATATGCTCCGACTGCAAATACAAGACGTATTATGACGCCTCACTGATACATGCTGTATCATCAAATAATAAAATATATAAGACTTTTTTTTCGGCTTGAATAAGCCTTCGCTGTTTTAGTATAATGGTAAAAAAGTGAAAAAACGGAGGTTTCGCCATGAAGAAGCCGCTGCCTATAGGGGTGGAGTTTTTTAATAAGATCAGATCCAATGATTATTACTATGTTGATAAGACTCTTTTCATAAAGGAGCTTATAGACAAAAAGGGCGAAGTTAATCTATTCACCCGCCCCCGGCGCTTTGGAAAGACATTGACTCTGGATATGCTGCGCTGCTTTTTTGAGGAAGGTCAGGATCCCTCACTTTTCCATGGCTTGAAGATCATGGAGGCGGGAGAGAAATATACTTCCATGATGGGGAAATTTCCGGTGATCTTTTTGACGCTGAAATCAGCCAAAACCGGAGATGAGAAGTCGGCCTTTGGGGCCTTAAGGAATGAGATTGTCCGGGAGTTTAAGCGTCATGATTTTGTCCTCGAAAATGATGCCTTAAGCTATGAGGAGAAAGAAAAATTCAGGAATTACAAAGACTGGAAGCCGGAGCCGGATGCATATAAGGATAGCCTGAAATTTCTGTGTGAAAGCCTAAAAAAAGCCACCGGAAAAAATGCGATCATCCTTATCGACGAATATGATGTGCCTCTGGAGAGCTCCTTTTACGACGGCTATTATGACCATATGATAGCCTTCATCCGCAGCCTTTTCGAGGGTGCGCTGAAGACCAATACAGCCCTGGAATTTGCCGTCATCACAGGCTGCTTAAGGATCTCAAAGGAATCCATTTTTACAGGGCTTAACAACTTAAAGATCAATTCCATAATGACTAATAATTACGGAGAATATTTCGGCTTTACGGATGAGGAAGTCAAGACCATGCTGGATTTTTATGATCTTTCAGACAGGTATGATGAAGTAAGAAGCTGGTACAACGGCTATGACTTCGGCGGAAAGAATGTCTATAATCCCTGGAGCACCATTTACTATGTGGACGACCATGTGGCAAAGCATGATGCCTTCCCCGTATCCTACTGGGCAAACACCAGCTCCAATTCCATTGTCCGGGACCTTATAGCACGGGCTGACTCCGACACAAAAAGTGAGATAGAGAAGCTCATCGAGGGCGGGAGCATAGAAAAGCCGGTGCATGAGGACATCACCTACGGGGAAATATATGATAAACAGGACAACCTCTGGAATTTTATGTTCTTTACGGGGTATCTGAAGATCACGTCCCAGCGTTTTGAAGCAGATAAACTCTATGCCACGCTGGTGATACCAAACCGGGAAACCAAATATATCTATTCTGAAAAGATCATAAACTGGTTCGATCAGGAGATCGTAAAGAAAGCCGACAGGAGCGCGTTATTCGAGACAATGAAAAACGGCGATGCCGGGGGCTTTGAAAAAGAGATCAATAAGCTCCTGACTCCCTCCATAAGCTACATGGATTCTTATGAAAACTTCTATCACGGCTTTATGGTGGGGATCCTCACCGGAAGCAATGAATATGCCGTAAAGAGCAATCGGGAGTCCGGGAACGGCAGGAGTGACATCCTGATGAGGACAGTAAATGTATTTGAAAAGGCTTTTGTAATAGAATTAAAGACAGTAAACAGGAAGGAAAGAAACCCATCACCCTGGAAATGATGGATGCTGCTGCAGAGGAAGCGATAAAACAGATCGATGATCTGCACTATGCAGACGGTCTCCTGGAGGAGGGGTACGGAAACATAGGCCGGTACGGAATCTCCTTCTTCAAAAAGCACTGCCGGGTACATTATAGGGACGGATATGACGGATGATGAACTGGATTTGATTAAGTGTTGCCATCCTACATATGTCTCTCCTGCAATCGTTTATGCACCTCCGATGCTCCGTAAAGCACATCGGTCACAGTCACTACCCCCGGATCAATCACATAGCAGACAAGATAATTGTCTATCCTGTAAGGCTGCAGCGTGTCTGCCTCAATAAGCTCTGACTGCAAATACAAGACGTATTATAACGCCTCGCTGATACATGCCGTGTCATCGAATAATACAATTTACAAGACATTTTGTATCGCAGGCTTTGCCTTTCCGAACTCACAGAATAATGGTATCATTATGGGTAACGGGATCAGTAGATCAGATTCCGGTTTTGATAGTGTGTTTATGAAAAGGTCCGGAAGAAAAAAATTCACAGCAGTGCTCATTACCTTTTTTTCGGCTGTTCTCCTTTTGTTTACGGCAAAAGCACTGGGAAGCAGGAAAAAGGACAGCACCCTTAAGATAAATGAGGTCTGCACCTCTAATTTTTCGGTTTCCCGGGATGAGCTCAACGGATATGAGGATTATATAGAAATTGTAAATACCGGGGAGGAAGAAGCGGTACTTACCGGTTATAAGATAAGAGTTGCGGACGAGGGAGGGAGCAGCTCCTGGGAGATCCCGGAGTGTACATTGAAGTCCGGGGAATACAGGCTCATATTTGCATCGGATGAATATGTAAAGGATAAAAAGGATTACGATCCCGATGAATCCCTGGATATAAGGGAGTATCTGGTGAACGGAAGCTTTTTTAAGGAAGAGCCCTCAACGGAACTGCACGCACCCCTTAATCTCCCGAAGAAGGGCTGCAGTGTATTCCTCATAAACCCTGTGGGGGATATTGTAGATGAAGCAGATGTTCCGTATCTTGACTATGATATGACCTATTCCAGGTTTCCCAATACCGGCAGCGGGTTTGAGGTAAGGAGCGGTACCCCGGGTTCAAGAAATGACCTTTCCTTAAAGAAACAGCCAAGGACTCTTGGGGAACCGGTTTTTTCCGCGGAGAGCGGGTTTTACGGAAGCGACATAAAGCTCACCCTTTCAGCGGAACCGGGACAGCAGATATATTATACTCTGGACGGCAGCGATCCGGATGAAATGAGCCTTCTTTATACCGCACCCATAAAGATAGGGAATGCATCGGAAAAAGAGAATCTTTATTCCGCCCTGGAGGATGTTTCCACCCTTCTCCCCAACGGCAACAGAAGATACGACTTTGCCCTGCCGGGTAAAAAGGTGGACAAGGGAACGGTCGTAAGAGCAGCTGCCGTAGATGGGAACGGCAATCTGGGAAAGATACGTACCGAAACCTATTTCGTGGGACTTGATGAGGAAAAATACGCCGGCACCGCAGTCTTATCCCTTGTGTCGGATCCGGAGGGCCTCTTCGGAAATGAAAGAGGCATATATGTCCTGGGAGACGCGGGACACGAATACAGAAAGACCCACCCCGGCTTTGTGTACTGGGGTGAGGCCAATTACCGTTTCCACGGAAGGGAATGGGAAAGGGAAGCGGATCTCACCGTACTGGACGAGGACCACAGGCTTCTCATGAAGGACAAGGCGGGGATAAGGATAAAGGGAAACTGGAGCAGATGCTTCCCGCAGAAATCCCTTAATCTCTACGCCAGAAATATCTACTCCGGCTCAGACAGTTTTTCCGAAAGCCTTCTCCCGGGAGACAGCAGGGAAAGGAGTCTCACTCTCTTTTCCGGTGGTAACAATGTGGATTATAAGATGGTGGACAGGCTGGGAGCGGCCTTCGCCGGGAATCTGAATGTCACTTCCATGCGTTTCCGCCCGGTACATCTCTTCTTAAACGGGGAATACTGGGGGATCGAGTATTTTACCGATAAATACAGCAGCGACTTCCTTAAGGAAAGATACGGCGCCGATCCGGAAAATGCAGTGATAATAAAGGATAATCTCCCGGAAGAGGGGGGAGAAGAAGGAGCAAAGCTCTATGAGGAACTCCGCTATATGGCCTTCAGCGGCCTCTCCGGGGATGAGGAGTATTCACGGTTCCGGGAAGTCATGGATACGGACAGCATGACGGATTATTATGCGCTGGAGATCTATATAGGCGCCCAGAATGACTGGCCCACAAGGAATGTGGCACTCTGGAGAAGTAAGACAGATAAGGGCTCGGAACCGGAGGACGGAAGATGGCGTTACATGCTATTTGATCTCAATCAGGAGACCATGAACATAAAGCATATAGACGAAGATAATATCGCCATGGCACTGGAAAGCGACGCGGTCTTTGCCGCCGCCTTTGAGAACAGGGACTTCAGACAGGAGTTTTTTGAAAAACTTAAGGAACTGGAAAAGGGCCCCTGCTCTCCGGAAAATGCGGAAAGGGAGATCGCTAAAATAGAGGATACCTCGGCTTCTCACATGGCTCTATGGTACGAAAGGTTCTTTAACGGAGCCGTGGGTGAGGAAGGATATCATAAAAAGGCAGAGGAGCTGAAGGAATATTTCAGGAGACGGCCGGCAGCGGTGGAAAGGCTTATAGAAAAATACGATGTCACTGAGCAGTAATGTATTTAAGGGAAAAAGGATATTATTCGTATGCAGGGAGACCTACGGGAAACCCTTATGGTTTCTCGCCCGGGACCTCATGAAGGATAATGAGGTGGCGGCCTTTTATATAATGTCCTCGGAGAGCCGTTTCAATAAATGCTACTATAACGAACATACCATCTTTGAATTTAAGGAGCATCTGCCGGAGTGCAGGCTCTATGACGTAAGCGATATCTGCGATGAATTCGTGGAGGGGATATTGGATTTCAGAAGGAAGGCAGGGCTTTCCCCGGACGGCTATTCGGATCACACCATAACCGGCAAGGGAAAGGGATTGAAGGACCGTCCGGTAAATAAGGGAGTAAAGGGGCCCGCCGATCCGGAATTCCTCGATTTGATCGAAAGGGAATACAGCCATTTCAAGACCCCGGGGATGCAGCTCATGAGCTCCCAGGAAAACACCCGGCATTACCATTACAGGGATTACTGGGCCATCACCAGCGATGAGGAGAACCTTTACTGGCTGGAGCTTAATTATAAAAAGATCTTCAGGGTACTGGACGATTTTAAGCCCGATGTGATCATGGACATGGATAATGCGGAGCTGCAGCGCACCATACTCTGCGAGGTGGCCTGGAAGAGGCGCATTCCCTATATGACCATTGAATACGGGAAATACGGCTACTGGAAATACCCATCCTTCCAGAACGCCTTCGATATAGATCCCTATTTCAGGAGGATCTATGAGGAAAAGCTTAAGCTCAAGGATGAAGAGATGCCGGAATCCATTGCCTACATAAAGGATTTCCGGGAAAAGAACGATATAATGAACCCGGAATTCGCGGGCTCTGTTACGGTGCAGTACGAAAGGGACAGTCTTATCTGGATACTCCGGGTCATGAGGGGAAAGTGGAATTATTTCTATGATCAGGATCACAGGGCGGGAAACCTCCCCATAAAGAAAAAGAGCAGCATGCTCTATGCCAGGACCTGGCCCTACTTAAAGCACTATTTTGACGCCATGATGAGGAAGAGGAAGTTCCTTGTCCCAAACAGCCTTTTTGAGGAGCCGGTGGAGGGAGAGACCTACGTATATATGCCTCTGCACCTTATCCCCGAGTCCTCGGTATTTGTGAAGGCCTCCTACTATGTGGATGAGCTGAACCTCATCGAGCAGGTGAGCAAGGCCCTGCCTCCGGGGTGGAAGCTCTATGTGAAGGAGCATCAGGCAATGCTTGGGGAAAGGGATCCGGAGTTTTACAGGAAAGCTGGGGAGATAGCGAACGTAAGGGTGGTGCAGGTCAATCACTATAAGGATCCCAAGCCCTGGATACTGAAAGCGAAGGGCGTGGTCACCATTACCGGGACTGCGGCTTACGAGGCAGCGCTTCTGGGAAAGAAGTCCATAGTCTTCGGAAGGACACCCTATTCCCTTATAGAGGGCATCAAGGTCATCACTTCCTTTAACGAACTGGAAAAGGAGATAAGGGACTTCGGTGAAGTGGACAGCCTCCATTCCGCTGCGGCCTATCTCGAAGCCGTAAAGGAAGCGGGAACGGAGGTAAGGATCTTTGAGCTTATGGACGGGGCAGAGGAGATCTTCGCCGGCAGAAAAGAGGAAACTCCCGAGTTTGACGATATGCTGAAGGAACTTTTAAGGTTTTACGAGAAGGGCTATGAACGCTGGCTGAGAGGCGAGATACGGGATGATCAATAAGCCCGGGGGCGTCGAAAGGGGCCATTCAAAGGGGCTTTCGCTAAGAAGTTTCGTCGAGATCTGCGCGCGCAAAACCTGAATGTGTCCGTGCTACTGTAAAGGTTTCTACAGTTAAGTATTCTTTCACGGATTTAAGGAGGAGGCAGTATGGGAAAGAGCGTTATCAAAGAGAGACTTAAAGAGAATAAGTTCACCCTTGTGGGGGAGATAGGCGTCAACTATTACGACATAGCGTCCAAAATGGGACTGACACCCCTGGAGGCCGCCTGCCTTATGATAGACAAGGCAGCCCAGTCCGGGATACATGCGGTCAAGTTCCAGAGCTACAAAGCCGGGACCCTGGCAAGCAAGGATTCCCCGGCATACTGGGACAGGAGCGAGGAGCCCACAGGGAGCCAGTATGAGCTCTTCCGGAAGTTCGATGCCTTCGGGGAAAAGGAATACCGGGCGCTCTACGAGCATGCGGAGAAACGGGGCATAGAATTTCTGTCTACAGCCTTTGATACGGAATCCGCGGACTATTTGAATGACATGATGAATGTCTATAAGATATCTTCCTCCGACCTGTCGAACCTGCCCTTTATCGAATATCAGGCAAAGAAGAACAAGCCGGTGATACTGTCCGTGGGGGCCTCAAATGAGGACGAGATAAGGAAAGCCGTGGATACCATAAGGCAGCATAACAGCGAGAAGATCACTCTCCTGCACTGCGTACTGGAATATCCCACACCCCTTGATCATGCGAACCTCCTGAAGATCGCGTCCCTTAAGGAAAAGTTCCCGGACTGCTACATTGGATATTCCGATCATACAAAACCCACGCCGAATTTCGATGTGATAAAGACAGCCTTCAATCTGGGGGCCGTGCTGGTGGAGAAGCATTTCACCCTGGATAAGAAGCTTAAGGGAAATGACCACTACCACGCCATGGATCCCTTTGACGCCATGAAGATACTATCCGGTATCAACGAGATCATAAAGCTCAGGGGAAAGGGTGATCTGGTGAGCCTTTCCACGGAAAGCGCCGCGAGGCAGAAT
>JAFVEU010000304.1 GCA_017475845.1 Lachnospiraceae bacterium
GCTCTTTCACGGAAAATAAGGAAGGCAGTAAAACAAAGGTAAAAAGGGCAGTATATGCAGGGGCATTTTTCCTGAGCTTCCTTGTACTGATCCTTTCATGGAATGTCTATATGCTTTTTTTGGGGATACTGGCCTTGTCTTTGCTGGTGTTTTCCGTACTTTCGATCAAAAGGGAAGGATCCTCATTCCGGGAAAAGCTCACAGGCCCCGGAACAGCGCTGGCCCTGGTATTTCTTGGAATACTGATATTGGACCGTGGCTTTATCTACAGTCTTTTCAGTCAGTTTTCGGGTGTATTTTTAGGAAACAGTTCCGGCCTTTTCCCGGATGCATACGTGTCCGTATCCGAGATGAGGAAGCCGTCGCTGATAGCAGGAGGCCTAACAGGTCTTTTTCAGATGAAGGTGCTTTCCGGAAGTAACATAGGTGTGATAAACGCGGTGGGAGGATCGGTCTGCTGTATCATGGCGCTTGTTATGTGGATTATGCTGATAAGAGGGATCCTTAAGGGAGAGAGGCGCTTTGATCGGATCCTTATTGTGGTCTGGTATTTCCTGACAGCCATCCTTGCCTTCAGAAGCTGGAGATTTATCATGCTCTTTGCGGTTCCCACAGCTATTCTATCCGGTATCCTCGTCGGGAAGATATGCGCAATTATGAAGGACAGAAAAATGATGGACTGGCAGGCTTATGCGGTAATGCTGATCCTTCTTGCCATTTTTCCTGCGCTTTACGGCGCATACAGGTCAGTGGGGGATTCTTTTCCGCAGGTAAACCGCTATCTTCATGAACCCTTAAGCAGCATACGTTCGAATACCGGTACGGACACCATAATCGCAAGCTGGTGGGATTACGGGTATTTCTATGAGGAAAAAACAGGCCGGAGGATCATATTTGACGGCGGTTCACAGAACGGAATGCGTATTTACTGGATCGGAAAGTCCCTGGCTACCAAGGATGAAAAACTCTCCCGCAACATAATAAAAATGCTTTCCGGATCCGGAGATCAGGCCACGGAACGGATGATAAAGGCTTTTGGGGAAAGTACGGATACACTGGTATTTATGAATGAGCTCCTTTCTTCAGACAGAGATTTCGCTGAAGCAAAGCTGCTGGAAAGAGGGCTTTCTCCTGAGGAAGCGGCAGGGCTCGCGGAACTTATCTTTCCTGAAGTAAAAGAGGAGATACTTTTTATCATTACCCATGATATGTTAAATATCGCCCAATGGTTTGCCCGCTTCGGATTCTACGGATAGGAAGGGGCTCTTTCCGAAGATGATTACGCCCTTGTTTTTAACGATCTGGAATATAAGCCGGAAAAGGGTAAAGCTGCATGGCGCTTTACAAGGAACGGAGAGACCATAGATCTTTTCATAGAGGAAGAGGATGGTGTATGTAAGGCGCACACTGAAAAGCCGGGGAAGGAAGGGGAGAGCATTCCCATAGACAGGATAATCAAAAGGGAAAACAACATGGCTATGGAATATGCCGGATCGGAGACGGTGTCAGAAGGAAAAGGCTGGACGATCCTTTTGAATATGGATGCCCCTTCTCCCGTAGTTACCGTTATCACCTCTCCCTTGTATGAATCGGTTTTCGGAAGGCTTTATTTTCAGGGTGGAAGCGGGATGGAGCACTATACATTTTCGGATCTGTCCGGGGGAAGCGCCTTTGTCTATAATGTGAACTAAAAGGCCAGAGGTTATGGAAAGAGAATGGTTTAAGATTAGAAAAGGACTGTACGTAATTGACGGTATTTTTCTCGTAAGGAGGCTTACGGGAATAGAGCGGTATGCTTATAACATTGTTAAAGAAATGGACGCTCTTGTAAAGCCCGGCCGTTTTATTCTCCTTGTTCCCATGAACTGTGAAAAGGAAATGGAGCTTAAAAACATAAAGCTTGTTAAGTACGGACATTTTAAGGGATATCTCTGGGAACAGACCGATCTTGCATATTTTCTCTTAAAGCACAGGGCCGGGTGTATATCCTTTTGTAATACCGTCCCTGTCCTTGCGCCAAGGGGAATAGTCTTTTTACATGATATCAGTCTGAAGGTAAATCCCGGGTTCTTCGCCACTACTTTCAGGGGGTGCCTTAGCGTTTTATGCTGGTGCCTTATGTACCGGGCCATTATGATGTCCGGAGTGAGGATAGCCACTGTCTCTGAATTCTCAAAATCCGAGATGGTCCAATATTATAAAACGGATAAAAAACGGATAAGTGTGATCCACTGTGCCTGGCAGCATATGGAGGATATTGAAGCGGATATCGGGATCCTTCAGAAATACGGTCTTGAAAGAGGAAAGTTTTATTTTGGAATGGCTACCGCCGCTCCGAACAAGAACACGAAATGGATCATAGAGGCGGCGAGACAGCACGGAGACAGTATTTTTGTGCTTGCAGGGCATATGAGTGATGGGGTATGCCCGGAAAACAGGCCGGAAAACCTGATTCTTGCAGGATATGTAAGTGACAATGAGGCAAAAGCACTGATGGGCAGCTGCAAAGCCTTTATCCTTCCGTCATTTTATGAAGGTTTTGGCCTGCCTCCCATGGAAGCGTTTGCAAGCGGAGCGGAGGGCATCATTCTTTCAGACATTCCCTGTCTTCGGGAGATATACGGGGATGTAGCTTCTTATATCGACCCCCACGACTACGATAATACCTGCCTTAATGTAAAGGAACAGACTCCCGGGGATGTTCAGAGATTTCTTGACCAATATTCCTGGAAAATTTCCGCCAAGGCGCTTCTACGGTTGCTTTAATAAAGCTGTGATGATATAATTCTGTCTGTATCTAAGGCGTTTCGCCTAAAGCATGAACAAAAGATGATCATCCGTTCAGGGATATTGCTCATGCTATTTTCACAATTACAATAGCAGGAGCAGAAGAGACAGAGCATTTCAGGCAGCTGTTATTTCCATGTACTCCTGCAGAAAAATTTAAGGGAGGAATTGGAAATGAAAAAGTTCAAGCCTGTTTACAAGTATCCGCTGAAGAAAAGTGATGGATGGAAAAATTTGACGGGAGAACTGCCGGTAAAGATGACAAACGATTATCTTTTCAGGGCCCTGCTTCAGTCAGACAATGAAACGCTTAAGGAGATCCTTGCCGCTGTGCTTCATATAGATGTCAGGGATATCCGCTCGGCAAGGATAATAAATGAATTCCTGTTAGGAGAACAGATCGACGAAAAGGAGTTTGTCCTCGATGTCAGTGTTTTTCTTAATGACAAGGAAAACATCGATCTGGAGATGCAGGTTGTAAGAGAGATATTCTGGCAAGACAGATCGCTGTCATATATATGCAGATCCTTTGACAGTCTGAACAGAGGCGCTGCATATGATGAAACTAAACCTGTAAAGCAGGTTGCATTTTGTGATTTTACTCTCTTCCCGGATCATCCGGAGTTCTGCGCTACTTTTATGATGCTGAATGAAAAAAAGCCGGAGGTTGTATATTCAGAGAAGTTTGTCATTACGAATATAGACCTTACCAGGATTGACCTGGCGACAGAAGAGGATAAGAAGAATAAAATTGATCAATGGGCAGAGTTTTTCAAGGCGAAGACCTGGGAGGACATGAAGATGCTTGCAGAGAAGAATGAATCTATAGGAAGAGCCGTATCCGGAGTATGGCAGCTCACGGAAGAAGAGAAGATCCGTCAAAGATGCCGTGCAAGAGAGGAATGGATCATCAACGACAACTACAAGACGAAAAAGCTGAAAGAGCAGGAAGAAGAGCTTAGGCAGAAAGAGGCTGCATTAAAGCAGAAAGATGCAGTACTATCCGATCAAAAGGTGATAATTGAACAGCTGCAGGCGGAAAATGAGCGCCTTAAGAATATGATGGCAAATAAGGATGATGAAACATCCTGACAGAATAGACATCAAAAACGACCGAATGCGCAAAACCGGTTGAATTTCATTGGAGGATACCATAACATCAAGAATGGTATCCTTCTCTTTTTGAGAAGAAAACGAAGAATTATCCGGAGATTTCCGGACGACTCGGAGGTTTGCTTATGTTTAAGATGATCGGGAGAAAAACGTTAAAAAGGATCACAAGATTCGGGCTTTGTTTCTATGTTTTTTCATATTGCATGGCCTTTAC
>JAFVEU010000030.1 GCA_017475845.1 Lachnospiraceae bacterium
GTTCGGATGGAAGGAAATAGACAGATCACAAGGGAACTACCATTTTATAACCTTGATATGATAATTTCTTTGGGTTATCGAGTTAATGCCTATGCTGCACAGTCAGCTTCAAAGCAAATCTGTTATAAAAGCCCTGACGGACACCTACCGACAGCTCTTTTTGGCGCCCGGTCCGGGAGCTGAAGAGAGGTATCTTGACATCGTAGAACGAGGGCGTGAGCCCCAAAAGCGGGATCTGTCCCATTTCAGTACAAGTGAAAAAGACAGTATCTCTGTGGAGGAAACACCGGCAGGAAATGTAACGGTCATAACACTTGGGAACCGTCAGGATTTTATAACATTCTTAAGGATCATGGCAAACCGGTGTGAGTCGGTGGATATTCCCGACACCCAGGGAATCTGATAGAAAAGATATTTGAAGAAAAAAAGGATACGTTCTGGAGCTGACGGCGCCGGAGAGCGGCGGGAAACGCACCGGCTTCCTTGTTCGCAGTGCCGGTGATGTGGTATTATTACCCTCAGACGGAAAAGGAGCGGCATCGGAAAGGAACGCATCGGAAAGGGACGGTATCGGAAAAATGAACGGTAAGATCATGGAAAAGGCAGCGAGGCTCATTATACTTTTTATCGGACTGGTGATAGCGCATCTCGGCGTGACGCTGTTCCTGCTTGCGGACCTCGGGGCGGATCCCTTTAATGTGCTGATACAGGGGTTAAGGCTCCTTGTCATAAAGGCAGCGGCCATATCCCCCACACACGGCACGGTTCATATGACGGTGTGTTTTCTGATAATCCTGGTGCTTCTCGTTGTGGACAGAAGCTATGTGAAAGCGGGTACGGTGGTCTGCATGTTCTGCGGCGGGCCCATAATCGACTTTTTCACCTGGCTCCTTGCAGGCCTTAAAATCGGTGAAATGACCCTCCCCTTGAAGATCATTGTCCTTATCCTTGGCTGTGTGATCCTGGCCTTGGGAATGTCCATAGTCATACGTTCGGAAGCCGGAACCGGCCCAAATGACCTGGTGGCGGTGGTCATAAGCGACAAAAGCGGCAAACGCTTCGGCATCGTAAGAATGATCACGGATGGAGCGTTTCTGCTCACCGGATTTTTACTTGGAGGAAGATTCGGGGTGGGAACGGTCATCTGCGTATTCCTTGTGGGACCGGTGGCGGAATTCTGCATGCCGTTTTCCGGAGCGCTGGTGGAAAAGTCCTTAAAGATCGTGGATCGCGGGTGAGAACACAATCCCAGATAGGCTCCCGGTGTGTTCCTCCGGATATTTCTAGATCTTTCCCAGCTTCCCGGAGATCTCTTTTTCCATATCCCTGATGCGCTCTTCAAGGTTCAGGGCGGAGAGCCGTATGGCGCCTGCGCCGAAGATTATCACCTGTTCGATCCCGTCGCTGGTGGCGACTGTGACCCTGTGCTTTTTACCCAGCTCATGGGCTGCTTTTTCTATGTAAAGATCGGCGGTCTCCGCTTCCTTCGTATAAACAACGCTTATATTATTGTATTTAAATGTCCTTTCCCGTCCGCCGTTTACCTTGTAGGCGTCAAATACCAGTATCACATTTTCTCCGGTGTAGCCCGCGTAATTGGAGAGGATATCCATGAGTCTGTCCCGGGCTGACTGCAGGTTCCCCTGGGACAGCGCCTTAAGCTCTTCCCAGGCGTGGATTATATTGTAGCCGTCCACCAGAAGATAGTCCTTTTGAGGTTCCTGAGCCTTCTTTTTTTCCTGATATTTTGGATCGCCCCCCTTTGGACCCCTGTTTTCCGAGGGTTCCTCAAAGCTGTCGTCCATACTGTAGGACAGGCGGCGCTGAATGGGACCGTAGGTCCTTTCAAAGATCGCCATCAGTTCCGCATCAAGGGCGCGCCTGTCTTTTTCCTTTTCCTTAAAGCTCCTGCTGTCGCTTTCCGCTTTTCCGGGGTTTCTTTGAGCAACACGCGTTACTTTTTCCGGTCTTTCCCCCTCCGGCTTCCATCCGGTGTCTATCTGCATATATTTCCGGACTTCATTCCAGGGGATTATTGTTCCTGCGCCATGCTGGCAGAATACCGATGAACCCGTATTATATTTATCAAGCTCCGGATCGTAGGCCTTTGCCGCGATCACTTCCTCGTGGTTGTGGCAGGGGGCATATTCCTTAAATGACGTGAAAAAGCGGCCGTTTCCCGAGGTATAGGAGATCACCGTCCGGGCATAGTCCTTCACTTCGGATGCGGGGATGGTCCCCTTAAGCAGAGAAAAAGTGCCGTCGTTTGTGAGCTCCGGCGGCTCCGTTTTGGCGGACATGGCTGAAAGATCGGTCATTGCGCGTCCTACGGCGGAAGACGGTACTTCCAGGGTGAAATTCAGCACCGGTTCCAAAAGCACCATTTCTGACATCATAAGGCCCTGGCGTACGGCCCTGTAGGTCGCCTGCCTGAAATCCCCGCCCTCCGTGTGCTTTTCATGGGCTCTTCCCGCAACAAGGGATATGGTCATGTCGGTGATCTCCGAGCCTGTAAGGGTGCCCTTGAATTTTCTCTCCTTTAAGTGGGTCATAATGAGCTTCTGATAGTTTTCCGTAAGGTAATCCCTTGGACACTTGTTTTTGAAGACCAGACCGCTGCCCCTTTCCCCGGGCTCCAGATACAGGTGGACCTCCGCGTAATGCCTTAAGGGCTCGTAATGACCCACTCCCTCAACCGCGTTCAATATGGTCTCCTTATAGACGGTTTCCGGGGAGCCGAAGCCTACTTCGTATCCGAAACGCTCCTTAAGGAGATCATTTATTATCTCTGTCTGTACGTTTCCCATGATCTCGGCGCTTATTTCCCCGGTATTGTCGTCATGGGAGATATGGAGCATGGGCTCTTCTTCTTCAAGGCTTTTAAGCTGCTCAAGGGCTTTTACCCTGTCTGTTCCTTCGGGAAGGATCACCCTGCATCTTTCAAGGGGCTGAAGCAGGCCCTCTTCCGCGTCCTTTTCAAAACCAAGCCCCATACCGGCCCTGCTTCCGGAAAGCCCTGCGACTGCGCAGACGGTTCCTGCATCCGCACTTTGAACGGCTTCGGACCTTGCGCCGGAATACAGGCGGATCTCATCTGTCTTTTCACCGTTTATACTGTCACGTATCTTTAAGCTTCCGCCGGTGATCTTTAACCAGCTTAAGCGCTTATTGTTTTCACGGGTGATCTTAAAGATCCTGGCGCCGAATTCTTCGGGATAAACGGGAGCTTCCGTGAGTTCATCCAGCCCTTTTAAGAGGGATTCCACACCTTCCATTTTAAGGGCAGAGCCGAAATACAGGGGAAAGAGCCTTCTCTTTTTTATAAGCGCCCTCAGGTCCGGGGGGCTTACATTCCGGCCTTCTTCCAGATAGCTTTCCATGAGGCTGTCATCAAGGACGGCAAGGGATTCCTGCACTTCCGTGGTCCGGAAATTGACGGGGAGGGCAGCGTCAAAGGGGATGCAGCCTTCGGAAAGCATTTTCTTAAGTATACCGGTAACTTCCTCCGGCTCTCTGTCGGAAAGATCCATTTTGTTAACGAATATGATGGTGGGGATCCTGTAGTGGGTCAGAAGACGCCAGAGGGTACGTACCTGCCCGGTCACAAGGTCCGGCGCACTTATTATCAGAAGGCAGTAATCCAGGACCATGAGAACCCGCTCCATTTCCGCGGAAAAGTCCGCATGTCCCGGGGTGTCCAGTATGGTTACAGCCTTTGTATCCGTTTCAAAACGCGCAAGCTTTGAAAAGATGGTTATGCCCCGTTCCTTTTCAAGCTCGTAGGTGTCGAGAAAAGCGTCCTTGTGGTCCACACGTCCGCTTTTCCTGATGGCACCGGACCGGAACAAAAGGGCCTCCGACAGGGTGGTCTTTCCCGCGTCCGCATGGGCGCATATCCCCAGATCGATCACCGTCTTTTTCACTTAAACAGTCCTCCTTCCGGCCCCCGGGCCTGAGATGAAATAGTCATCGGGTTTATCCTTTTATCCTTTACCGGCTGCTGCAGTTACGATTCCGATTGTATCACACTTGCCGGCTTCCGGGGAATGATCTATGAACTTGGCGTGGCTGAAGGGTACTTGCCTGAAGGGAAAAAGCGCAGCCGGGCAAGTACAAAAGAGCAACAGGGGAGATCTCCGGGTGTTTTTATGAAGATTTTACTGACATATGGGGGTGGTTCGTCGTATAACCTATATAAAGCGGCAATGCTCGTCATGTTTCATAGCGTAGGCTTCTTTATCCCTGGCGTAATTGTATCTCTGCCGGTAGGCGCAGTCTCTTTATACTGCAGGAGATAATGCCGGATCTCTTTCAGCTTCTTAAGCTCTCTGCCGACAGCGTTGAGCTCTGAACGTATATTGTCCGCTTCATTGGATTTCTCACAGAATTTTGCTTTGAGTTCCGTAAGATTTCCGTCTTTCCGCGGTGTTTTGGAAAGGGAGGATCTGAATTCAAATTCCGCTGTCTCCCGTGAACAGGAGAAGGAGGAAATCAGTCTGTAGCCATCCGTCTTTTCCGGATTGCAGATGTATGTTATAGATTTTCCAATGGTTGCTTTGATAGCATGCATTCTTGTGTACGCCATGTCTTCTCCA